>DATMMZ010000175.1:0-18529 GCA_035569455.1 Mycobacterium sp.
ACCGGGCGGGCCACCATCGCGCCAACCGACAACACCGGCAACCCCAACCCGTCGGCAAGCTCGATCGAGACCGCTGAAGTATTAGTCGGGCCCGCCGGCGCGATCCGCGCCCGTACCGCTGAAGCACCCGCGGCATGCAGCGATACGCCCTGCCAGGAGAACGGCAACACCACTTCGACGGCCTGGTCGGCCATTTGGTTGGCCATGACGACGGCGTGCATCGCCGCGTCAAGTAACGCCGGGTGCACCCCGAACCCGCGGACACCTCCGGCCGCGTCCGGCAACCGCACCTCGGCGAACACCTCATCGCCGCGGACCCAGGCGGAGGTCAGGCCCCTGAACGCCGGCCCGTAGCCGTACCCGCGGGCCGCCAACCGCTCGTAGCCGTCACCCACATCCACCGCGACCGCACCCGGCGGCGGCCACACCGACAGATCAGCACTTGGCTCGAGCGAGTCGGGGCTCAGCGTTCCCTCGGCGTGGCACACCCAGCCGGAACCGGCATCGGCGCGCGAAAAGAGCGACAGACTGCGCCGGCCCGATTCTTCCGCAGGCCCGACGACCACTTGCACGGCAACGGAGCCCGACGCTGACAAGATCAATGGCGCCTGCAACGTCAATTCGTCGAGCACCGAACAGCCGACTTCGTCGCCGGCGCGAATCGCCAACTCCACAAACCCCGCGCCCGGGAACACCACCACCCCGGACACAGCGTGATCGGCCAGCCACCCTTGCACGCTGGGCGACAACCGACCCGTCAGCATCACCCCGCCCGAGGCCGGCAGGTCCACCACCGCGCCCAGCAGGGCGTGCTCGCTGGCTCCCAGGCCCAGGACCGCGGCATCGGCTCCCACACCTTCGCCGGATAGCCAAAACCGGTGCCGCTCAAAGGCATACGTCGGCAGCTCGACAAAGCCCGCTCCACCCAGCAGGCTGCGCCAATCCACGGCGAGACCCGCGACAAAGGTGGAGGCGGCCGACATCAGGAATCGCTCAAGCCCGCCGTCTTCGCGGCCCAGGGTAGGAACGACGATAGCCTCGGCATTGCCCTCGACACAGTCGTTGGCGGTGTCTTCGATACCGGCGATCAACGCGGGATGGGGACTGGATTCGATGAAGGTGCGGTAGCCCTGCGCACAGGCGTTGCGCACCGCCTGATCGAACTGCACCGTCTGCCGGATATTGCGATACCAATAACCGGCATCCAAACTTGCTGTGTCCAAACGGCTCCCGGTCACCGTGGAGAAAAAGACGGTACGCGAGGAACGCGGCTCGATCCCCGCCAGAACCTCGCCGAGCTCGGCTCGAATCGCCTCGACCTCAACCGAGTGCGACGCATAGTCAACGTCGATCCGGCGGGTGCGCAGCTCCAGCTCGCCGCAGAAGCCGACGAGTTCCTCCAGCGCGGCCACTTCACCCGACACCACGACCGCCGACCGGCCGTTGACGGCAGCGATGCCGACCCGATCACCATAGGGCGCCAGTAACTCCCGTGCCCGATCGGTGCTGCATGCGATGGACACCATGCCTCCGGGGCCGGCCAGCGATCTCAGCAGCTTGCTGCGCAGCGTGACCACCCGTGCGGCATCCCGCAACGACAACGCACCGGCGACGTACGCGGCGGCAATTTCACCCTGCGAATGCCCGATCACGGCATCCGCAGTTACTCCGACCGACTTCCACAGTTCGGCGAGCGACACCATCACAGCGAATAGCACCGGCTGCACCACATCCACGCGATCCATGCCCGGAGCGCCCGGCACGCCGCGCAGGACATCGGTCAGCGACCACTCCACGAATTCGGAAAAGGCTTCGGCGCAGGCGTCGATCTGTTGCGCGAATACCGGTGCGGTATCCAATAATTCGACACCCATGCCGACCCATTGGGAGCCCTGGCCGGGGAAGACGAACACGGTCTTGCGGGCGGGTGTCGCGGTGCCCCGGATAACCGAGACGACTTCATCGTTGGCCAGCTCGTCCAGCCCGGCCAGCAACCGGTCTCGATCACCGCCCACAACGACCGCCCGATGTTCAAAGGTCGAACGGCCCGCCAGCGACCACCCCACGTCGGCAACATCAAGGTCCGGATACTCGCGCACGTGCTTGGCCAACCGGGCCGCCTGAGACCCCAACGCCGCCAACGACTTCGCCGAAACCACCCACGGCACCACCGCGGGTGCCGGGTGCGCCGGTGCCGGCTCGACCGCCGGCGCAGCCTCCACAATCACATGCGCGTTGGTGCCGCTAATCCCGAACGACGACACCCCGGCCCGACGAATACGACCGTCATCCGGCCACGGCCGCGCCTCGGTCAACAACGACACCGAGCCGGCCGACCAATCCACATGCGGGCTGGGCACATCCACATGCAACGTGGCCGGCAACATCTCATGGCGAATCGCCTGCACCAGCTTGATCACACCGGCCACCCCCGCGGCGGCCTGCGTGTGACCCATGTTCGACTTGATCGACCCCAACCACAGCGGCTCGGCCGAACCACGGTCCTGCCCGTAGCTCGCCAACAACGCCTGAGCCTCAATGGGATCGCCCAACGTGGTCCCGGTGCCGTGGCCCTCGACCACATCCACCTCGGCCGCCGACAACCCCGCATTAGCCAGCGCCGCGCGCACCACCCGCTGCTGGGACGGCCCATTGGGCGCGGTCAACCCATTCGACGCACCATCCTGATTGACCGCCGAACCCCGCACCACCGCCAACACCGGATGACCCAACCGCTGCGCATCCGACAAGCGCTCCACCACCAGGATCGCCCCGCCCTCGGACCAGCCAACCCCGTCGGCCGCGCCCGCGTACGCCTTGCACCGGCCATCCGGCGCCAGCCCCCGGTGCCGGCTGAATTCCACGAAGACCGTCGGCGTGGCATTCACGGTCGCGCCGCCGGCCAGGGCCAGGTCGCACTCTCCCGAGCGCAGCGACTGCACTGCCATGTGCAAGGCCACCAACGACGACGAGCACGCCGTGTCCACCGACACCGCCGGGCCCTCCAGCCCGAGCACATACGACACCCGCCCCGACGCGACGCTGGACGTCATGCCGGTCAGCCGGTAGCCCTCGATTTCCTCGGCCAACATGCCGTAGCCCTGGACGATGAGTCCGGCGAACACCCCGGTCGCGCTGCCGCGCAGCCCGCCGGGATCAATCCCGGCCCGCTCCAGCGCCTCCCAGGACAGCTCCAGCAACATCCGGTGCTGAGGATCCATCGCCAGCGCCTCACTCGGCGCGATGCCAAAGAAGGCGGCGTCGAAGTCCGCCACGCCGTCCACGAAGCCGCCAGTGTGCGCATACGACTTATGCCGCGCGTCGGGATCCGGGTCGAATAACCCGGGAAGATCCCACCCACGATCGGTCGGAAACTCTGACATCACGTCCCGGCCTTCAGAGACCATCTGCCACAGGCCCTCCGGGGAATCAACCCCACCCGGGAAGCGGCACGACATACCGACGATGGCGATCGGCTCATTCGACCGCTCCAGCAGCGCACGGTTGGTGCGCTTCAGGCGTTCAACCTGGACCAACGCTTTCCGCAACGCTTCGGTCGCGTGCTGGAGTTGATCAACCATCACTAGCCTCGCCTAATCCTCGCCTAACACTGGCCGTCTGTGACCGCCGGACGCGGCTCTCGCCGAGTCACGGAAGTTGCTGCACGGACCGACCTCAGATTTTTTTCGACCAGCGTCGTCCCACTCGCCGGCCCAAGAATGTCGCTGGTGAGTATGGCCAACTCTGGCAGGATTTCAAAACGTCCGATACTCCCGGCTTCTACAAGAGCAACGGCGTCTATCCGAGCAACAGCTTGGCCATAAGGATCCGACGCCGCGCCTGGAGGTGCTCAGTGCACTCTTTACACCTGCCCTGCCGCCCATGGCGCGACTGTACCCGGCTACCCATCGGTGATGGTCAAGCGCATCTATGACGCGGTTAGACACCGACTCGTCGCCAGCCGTCGGCAGCCCTGGCCGCCCGAATCAGCGCATCACACAGTTCGCGCAGTTCTGTTGCCCCGGCTCCTTCGTCGAGCGCGGTTGCGACGTCCTCCGCTGCGCATCGCACCTGGTAAACGCGATCCGATAGATCGGCCGCATCGTCGGCCGACAGCACAACCGCATCGGCGGGCAGCGCCGGCACGGCCCCAGCCTCACCCCGGTTGATCATGGCCCGTTGCTCGTATGCCCGTTGGCGGCAAGACTGCCGACAGTACTGGCGACGACGGCCCATCCCGATATCGGTGACGTCTCGACCACACCAGCGGCACGGCTGTGGCCCCGCGCGACGACTCACGCTCGCCGACTTTAGTTCACTCGAGTCTTTTTGAGCCCGCGACACCGCGTATAATTAATGGTCGCTTCGCGTGCATCGCTTGTCGGCCCGGGAACTATCGCAGCCCGCCGTAACGTTTGCCAACCGAAGAGATTTGCCACTACGGGAGAGCCCAAGAGCTCACAGGACCCAAAGGAGTAACACCTATGGCTGATCGCGTCCTGAGAGGCAGTCGCCTCGGAGCGGTGAGCTACGAGACTGACCGCAACCACGACCTGGCGCCACGTCAGATTGCGCGGTACCGCACCGACAACGGCGAGGAGTTCGAGGTCCCCTTCGCCGACGACGCCGACATCCCTGGCACCTGGCTGTGCCGCAACGGCATGGAAGGCACCCTGATCGAGGGTGACCTGCCCGAGCCCAAGAAGGTCAAGCCACCGCGCACGCACTGGGACATGCTGCTGGAGCGCCGCTCGGTCGAAGAACTTGACGAGCTGCTCAAGGAACGCCTCGAGATCATCAGGGCGCGCCGCCGCGGCTGACCCGCATGCTCCCCGCACCCCGAGCGGTTATGCGCGGTCGGGAGTGCGTGCGTTTCGGGCGCCGGTGAATCGCCCCTCGATACCCCATCGAGCGACTTTGACCAACGCCTCGCGGATATTGGATCCGTTCATTTTGGACACGCCGATTTCGCGCTCGGTGAAGGTAATGGGCACTTCGACGACGACGAACCCGTTGTTGATCGTGCGCCAGGTCAGGTCGATCTGGAAGCAATAGCCCTTGGAGTCCACGCTGTCCAGGTCGATCGCCTCGAGCACTTCGCGTCTGTAGGCGCGGTAGCCGGCGGTGATGTCGTGGATGCCGATGCCGAGAGCCAATCGCGCGTAGCTGTTGGCCGTCCAGGATAGGGCCCAGCGCCGCCAGGGCCAGTTCCGCACCGCGCCGCCATCGACATAGCGGGAACCGATGACCAGGTCGGCTCCGGCGTCAACGGCATCCAGCAGGCAGTACAGCTGTTCGGGCGCGTGGCTGCCGTCCGCGTCCATCTCGACAAGAACTGAGTAGTCGCGGCTCAACCCCCAGGCGAAGCCCTCCAGGTATGCCGCACCCAAGCCGTTCTTGACGGTGCGGTGCAACACGTGCGTGCGACCGGGATCGGCTGCTGCCAGTTCATCGGCGAGTTGGCCGGTGCCATCTGGGCTGCTGTCGTCCACGACGAGCACGTGCACATCGGGACACGCTTCCCTCAACCGTCCATGGATCAACGGCAGGTTCTCCCGCTCGTTGAAGGTGGGGATGATCACCAGGACGCGCTGGCTGGGACGATCGCCCGGGACCCGGGGCGTCGACTGTCCGGTGGTCATGTAGCTCCTCTGTGTCGCCCGAAATTGCGTGAGTGTCGGCCGCTCCTGTGGCGCGGAGTGTGGTCGCCGCCCTTATCGGGCGCAGTGTGGTCGCCCCCCACCTCGTCGTCGGGCACAGCATCCTGCGCAGTCTCGGGGCCGCCCTCGGGTTCGCCCCGGGGCGGCGGCCCGGAGTCCTCAGGTTCGCCCCGGCGCCTAGACTGCCAGCGATTCGGACGCGCGAACCACCAATTGTGCCAAATCGCGACGAGAATGACCGCTCCAGCCGCCCCCACCAAGGTCCATTGCATGATCGGACCCCAGCGCGTTGCTGGCGTCAGCATCGTCTTCAGGCGCACCTGAGCGTCCAGGTAGGCGGGCTCAAAGAAGTCCGTGCGGGCCAACTCGCCGCCGTCCGGTGCGATCACCGCACTGATCCCGGTGGTACCGGCAACCACGACGTACCGGTCGTGTTCGACGGCCCGGACCTTGGCGAACGCCAGCTGTTGCTCGCTCATTGTCTTGTTGAAGGTGGCGTTGTTGCTGGGCACGGCCAGCAACTGGGCGCCGTTGAGGACCGCCTTTCGCGGCTCGCGATCGAAGATCACTTCCCAGCAGGTGGCAACCCCGACCGGAACTCCGGCGATGTGCACGACGTCGCTACTTTGGCGGGGCACGATGTGGCCGGCGCGATCGGCATACCCGGAAAGATGCCGAAAAAGCCAAGGCATCGGCAGGTACTCACCGAACGGCTGCACAATTTCCTTGTCATGGCGGTCGGCCGGTCCGGTGAGCGGATTCCAGACGATCACCGTGTTGGTGTATTCGGGCGTCTCTTGCATGCGGCCTGGAACGTCAAGCACCGCGCCGACCAGGATCGGCGCGCCGATCGCCTCCGCGGCCTCCTGGATCGCGCGCCCGGCGTCGGCATTCACGAATGGATCTATATCCGACGAGTTCTCGGGCCAGATGACGAATTGGGGTTGTGGGGCGGTTCCCGCGCGCACGTCCTCGGCCAGCCGCAACGTTTCGCGAACGTGGTTGTCTAGCACCGCTCGGCGTTGCGCGTTGAAGCCCAATCCGAGCTGAGGCACGTTGCCCTGCACAACCGCGACGGTGATCGCCGGTTCACCACCCGATCCGGCACCCGCGTGCCGCACATGCGGCCAGACGACAACGGCGGCGAACAACACCAGGGATATGCAGACACCGGGGAGCACCACCGCCGGCGCTGGTGGATCGGCAGCATCGGCTGCGGCGATATCAGCGGCGGCGTCCTTGCCAGCGCGGCCACGCGCCTGGCCAGTGGCTCGTAACCACCTCACAATTTCGAGCGCGAGCGCGGTCAGGCTACATCCCACCAACACAGTCGCCGTTGACAGCACCGGAACGCCGCCAAGCTGGACCAACGGCAGCAGTGGTCCTTCGGCCTGACCGAAGGCCACCGACCCCCAGGGAAAGCCGCCAAACGGAAAGATCGACTTCAGCCACTCCTGCGCCGCCCACATCAGGGCGAACCAGATCGGCCAGCCGGGCAGCCGGCGCACCACGGCCGCGAACAGGCCGAACAGAGCAGGAAACAGCGCGGACACAGTCGCCAGTGCCAACCAGGGCATGAAGCCCACCAGCGTGCTGATCCACGGCAGCAACGGCAGGTAGAACACCAGACCGAACAGGAATCCGTAGCCCAGGCCACCGACCAGCGTGGTCGCGGCCCGAGTCAGCACCCACGCCAGCAGCGCGAAGGCGACAACGGCGGCCCACCACCAGTTCTTCGGCGGGAAACTGACCAAAAGCAGCCAGCCGGCCACGATGGTGACCACCAACCGCGGCAGGCGCGGCACCAGCCAGGCCCGGGCCGCAGGCAGCCGCGCTATCACCGCCGCGGCCGCTCCGGTCACCGCCTTGCGTGCCAGCGTGCCCAGCCGAGCAGCCCAGCTCGGACCTTCGCGCACGTGGGTGGGCTCGTTAGCCGCCGCTGGAGCCCGCGGCGTGGCCTTTTCATCTTTCTCCCCGTCGGAATCGGGCTTGGCGGCGTCGGCTTCATCGATTGCGGGGCCGGTTTCAGGGTCCTCAACCGCGGGGTCGATCTCGCTGGCGTCGCCAAGCCCCGGCGTCGGATCGGACCAGTCCTTAGCCATAGATGACAGCACCCCGATGCACAGTTCGTCGGCAGCGCGGCAAGGCGTCGGTCGGGCCCATGCGCGGCAATGCAGGTACCCGGGACCGTGGGTCGGTAGACCAGCGCTGCACGGCGTCGCGCGGTGCGCTGACGTCCAGGGCCCCGGCGTCCCACACGGCATAGGAGGCCGGCGCACCGGGCACCAAGGTTCCCGTCTTGCCGTCGCGGACACCGCCCGCCCGCCAGCCACCGCGGGTCGCGGCAACGAATGCCGCCCGCGCCGAAATCGCGCTGCCCGGAGTGTGGTGATTGACCGCTGCGCGCACGCTCACCCAGGGGTCAAGGCCCGTTACCGGAGCGTCGGAACCTAACGCGAGGGGCACGCCTTGGGATGCTAACAGCGCGAGCGGGTTGAGTTCGCTGCCTCGCCCGGCGCCGAGCCGGCGCGCGTACATGCCGTCGTCGCCGCCCCATAGCGCATCAAAATTGGGCTGCACGCTGGCAATGACGCCCCACCCACCCAGCTTTGCGGCCTGTTCCGCACCCACCATCTCCACGTGCTCGAGGCGATGCCCGCAACGGGCAACGGCAACCACGCCGAGATCCGCGACGACCCGTTCGAAGGCGGCGATCACCGCCGAGACCGCGGCATCGCCGATGACGTGGAATCCGGCGGTTACCTCCGCCTCGGTACATGCCCGCACATGCGCTTCGATGGCGTCGGGGTCGAGGTAGCAGGTGCCGATGCGGTCCGGCGCGTCGGTGTACGGCTCCTGCAGCCAAGCGGTGTGCGAGCCGAGTGCCCCGTCGACGAACAGATCACCGGCCAGCCCGCGAGCTCCGGTGTCGTCCATAAGCGCGCGGGCCTGCGCGGGTGTGGTCACCGCCTCACCCCAGTAGCCGATCACTTCGACGCCGTGATCGAGGGCGCGAAGCTGCAGCCAATCGTCCAGCCCGCCGATCTCGGGGCCGGCGCATTCGTGCACCGCGACGATCCCTGCCGCGGCGGCGGCCTGCAGCGCCGCGGCCCGGGCCTCAGCCAGCTGCTCGGCCGTCAACAGGCCACGGGCAACGGCCCGGACCAGGTGGTGAGCGTCGCCGGCCAGCGGCCGCTCAGCGCTGAATCCGGCCGCCCCCGGTAACTCCGGGACCCGGCTGCGCAGCGCGGTCGAGGCGAGCGCGGAATGGACGTCGACACGAGCCAGGTAGGCGGGCCGGTCGCCGAGCACCGCATCCAGGTCGGCCGTGCTCGGCGCGGTGTTCTCCGGCCAGGCGGACTCATCCCAGCCGTGCCCCCACACCGGCTGGCCCGGATGGGCGGCCCCGTAGTCGGCGACCATCTGAACGCAGTTCGCCCGCGACGCGGCCCGCCGCAAGTCCAGGCCGCTGAGCGTCAGGCCGGTCGCGCTCAGGTGGATGTGGCTGTCCACGAATCCGGGAGCCACGAAGCCACCGTCGAGATCGACCACCTCGGCGCCCGGGAACTGGCTGCGCCCGACGTCATCACTGCCTAGCCATGCGATGACATCACCCCGAACCGCGATGGCGGTGGCGTCGGGGTGGGTGGGGCTATGCACCCGGCCGTTCACCAGCAGCGTCGCAGAAGTCTGGGCAATCTCGGTCACACCGCAAAACTACGTGCTAGCTGGGATCTAGATCCCGCGCGGCAGGGCCGGCGGTTCCGCGTCCCTGACGTCCCTGACGTGCCTGACATCGATGACCTCGCCGTCAATGAAGTCGCGGCCATCGCCCGCATAGCCGCGGCGGCCGGAGTCCGCCCCGGACGACACGGTGAACGGCGCGCGCACACCCAAGCCCCGCAGCAGCACCGTGGTCAGTGGCGGGCCAGCGATGGCGCGCGTCGCCGGCACCAGCAGCACCAGCCCCGCAGCGGTGGAAACCAGCCCGGGCATGACGACCAGGACGGTGCCCAGGGTGACCAGGGCGCTGTCGCTCAGCACGTCGCGGGGTGTGGAAAGGCCGGAACGCAAGACCGTGACTTGCCGTGCCAACTGCCGGCCGAACTGTGCGAGACCAACCATGACGCCGACAAAAAAGGTGGCCAGCAGCGCCAGCAGGGTCCAGCCGAACCCGATCGTCGACACCAGCGCGATAGTCACCGCGATCTCGACGACGGCGTAGATGAGAAACAGCCGCGACACCATATGACGCCAACGTCTGCGGGCTAGGCGCGAGTTCCTTATCGGCGCATGTCGCGGCTGCAGTTAGATAACGGTATGACGACGATTGAGATCGACACCCCCGCCGGACCGATCGATGCGCTGCTCAGCATTCCCCCCGGGAAAGGTCCGTGGCCGGGAGTGGTGGTGATCCACGACGCGATCGGCTACGGCCCCGACAAGGAGTCCATCAACGACCACATCGCCCGGGCAGGCTATGTGGCACTGACCCCTAATCTGTTCGCGCGGGGCGGCCGGGCCCGCTGCGTCCCCCGAGTGATGCGCGAGCTGCTGACCAAGCGAGGCCGCGCCCTCGACGACATTCTGGCCGCGCGCGATCACCTGCTGGCCATGCGGGAATGCTCCGGGCGTGTCGGCATCGCAGGCTTCTGCATGGGCGGCGGGTTCGCACTCATTATGTCGCCCCAAGGTTTCGGCGCGTCTGCGCCGTTCTACGGGACGCCACTGCCGCGTAACCTCAGCGAGACACTGGACGGGGCGTGCCCGCTAGTGGCGAGCTTCGGCGGCCGCGACCCGCTGGGTTTCGGCGCGCCCAAACGATTGCGGGAAGTGACCACGAGGCAGCACATCACCGCCGATATCAAGTCCTACCCCGGCGCCGGGCACGGCTTCGCTAACAAACTCCCCGGCCAGCCTCTGCTTCGCATCACGGGTTTCGGCTACAACCAAGCCGCGACCGAGGATGCGTGGACCCGCGTCTTTGCGTTCTTCAGCGAGCACCTGCGGGCGGGAGCAACGACGTAGGGTGAGCCATCCGTTGTTAGCCAGTTACCGCGCGCAGTGGCCGCGCATCGGCGCCATCATCGCGATGATCGTCGGGGGTGCAACCGCCATGGCAGCCAGACGGCTGACGAAGCCACAAATCCTTTCGGCCGCCAACCTGATTGCGCTTATGGCCCACCAGTACGAGGAGTACGTCTACCCGGGCTACTTTCCCGGTCAATTCAATCGCGGTCTGTTCAATAGCGATTCGCCGCGCAATTACCCGCTGAACCCGCAAACGGCGATGGTCATCAACACCTGCTTGGCCTACCCGTTCTACGTTGCGCCCGTGCTGTTCCCGAAGAAGAGCTGGCTCGGATTGGCGCCGGTTCTGGTGGGTTGGAGCCAGATCGTGTTGCACGGGATCGTCATTCCGCGGAAGGCCGGGGCAAGGTATGGCCCAGGGGTTCTCACGGCGCTGCTCTTACATCTGCCTATCGGTATCGGCTACATCACGTCCCTCGGTACGTCCCTCGGTCACGAGCGTTCGATCAGCCGGGCGGACTGGACCAAAGGCGTGGTCGGCGCAGTCGGCAGCGCGGTCTTCGGGGTGACGGTTCCCAACATGGTGATGCGGGACAGGAACAGCCCGTACGCCTTCACGGCAAAACAGATGGGTCCCTACGACATCGAGGCCATAGAGCCTGCTTAACGCCACCCGAGCTGAATGGATTCAGCCCGGGACGGCAACCAGCACACGGCCGTTGCGCGGTCCGTTGTCAACATGGTCGTGTGCTGCGGCGATTGCGGTGAGGGGGCGAGGGGGTGCGATGGGGATCCGCAACGCGCCGACTCCCGCGGCCGCCGTGAGATCAATTCCGGCCTGCTGCTTGGCTTCCGCCGGGAAGTCGTCGCCACCGAGCAACCGCAGTGTGACGTTGGCGAATAACATTGGCCAGAAAGGCAGTTCGGGTCGGTCCGCGCGGCTGGCATAGGCGGCGATCACCGCGTCGTTGGCCACGACCGCGGCGTCCAGGTCGGCGTTGTCGGAAAAAGCCACCTCCACGATGCGATCCACCCCGTCGGGGGCATGCCCGCGGATCGCAGCTGACGCGTCACCTTCGTCGAGCGCGATCGGATGCGAAACCGCCGACATATCCACGCTTTCGAGGTCCCTGCGGTGAACAACGGTGCCGATGACGGTGGCGCCGCCCCAATGGGCCAGCTGAGCAGCCAAAGAACTAACCGAACCCAGCACCCCGTGCACCAGAATCGTTTTGCCGGCGACCGGGCCGTCGCTGAACACCGCCCGGTGAGCCGTTATCCCTGGAATGCCCAGACACGCGCCCGTCTCGTCGGAGACTTCGTCGGCCAGCGGAACGGCCTGCCCGTTCGGCACGCAGGTCAGCTGCGCTGCCGTGCCGAATGGCCGGTAGGACTGCGCACCATAGGTCCACACCCGTTGCCCGATCCGGCGGCTGTCCACGCCGTCGCCTACGGCGTCGATCACGCCGGCGCCGTCGCTGTGCGGGATGATCCGCGGAAAGGTCATCGGATTTCCCTGCCAGCCGGAGCGCTTCTTGGTATCGCCGGGATTGACGCCGGAGAAGCTGACTCGCACCCGGACCTCGCCCGGGCCGGGTTCGGGAGTCGGCAACTCTCCGACTTGCAGCACATCTGCCGCGCGACCTTGTCGGTCATACCAGGCCGCCAACATGTCAGCCACCTCCGCGAAGCGGCGTTCAACCGCGTCGAATATACATTCCATGGAAACATATCACCCGCCTGGCTGCTCGGCCAGAGCTTCAGGCGCTCGAACACGCCTCGTCGGCGCTGGTGTTGGCAACGCGCAGCTTAACGACGGTGGAGTAGAACTGCTGCAGCGATCGCTCTGGCACCGCCGAACCGATCCGAGTGCGCAGTTCGCTCTCAAACACCTTGGTGGCCTTGGCCAAGACGCGCCGTCCCGCTGCGGTGAGCTCGATGATCGAGGAGCGGCGGTCGTCAGGATTGGCCCTGCGAACGCAATAGCCGCCGGCTTCGATACGGTCGACAAGCTTGCTGGTGCCGCCGATGGTTATCGACAGTTCCTCGGCAATGTCATACACCCGGCACGACGGGCGCCGGGCGATCACTTGCATGGGCTCTAACCTGCTTAGCGGCAAGTCGAACTCAACGCGCAGCCGAGCGTCTACGGCGTTCCACAGCTCGGTTTCGAGGCGGACCAACTGATGGAAGAGATCGAGCAAATCCGTCGCGGCCATCCATTCCATGGTATCTACTTCCCCGACGGGTAAATGACGAACGGCCGATGCAGTCAACGCGCTAAGACTTTAGCGCCTGCAGCTTCTGCGAGAACACCGTCGCGAAGGTGTGGGTATCGCCCGGCCAGCGCGCCGATACGTAGTTGCCGTCGTCGACAACGAATGCCGGCCGCGAATCGGTTGCCGTGTCGCGCACCATGCCGGACGTCTTGAGCCGCCAGTGCGGCGAGCCGCGGGTGACGTCACAGAAATCCGTCGGGTCTTTGAGCGCCCTGGTGACTTCCGACTGCACCGACATGTACCCGCCGGGTTGGCCGGGCTCCTCGGTGTAGGTGCGGTAGTAGTTCGGATCCCAAAACCGGGTGACGCGGGTGAGTTGCCAGGCCGTGCGCTCGAGCGCCCACGTCAGCGCCGTCGTCCGGCGTCCGTAAAGCACCGAGCGACCGGTAGCGGGATCAACGCTGCGAGCGGCTAGCAGTACACCATGGCAGATCGCGGCCACCATCACCCCACGGGCAAAGGCGTCGACGACGAGTTGTTGCAGTATCGCGCTGTCGATGTAGCTGCGCATTCCGCGGGCACGATGGCCGCCGGGCAGCAGCAACGCGTCGATGCCGTCGAGGGTGGCCTGACTCCAGCTGATGGGATGCTGGTACTCGGCTGACCGCAGCATGTCCTGATAGGCACCGCGGCCGGCGTTGTTCGCCCGCAGCATCAGCCCGATCAGCGGGATAGAGCCCAATACTGGTAGTGCGGACCAGAAGTCCAAACCCCGGCCGGTCACCATGATGTCGTCGGCCACCCCGGGCGTGCCGCTTTCGGTGGCAAAGGTCACCCGGTGACCGCTCCTGGTCACGACGCGCCAGCTGACCGCGACCTCGGTCGGGTCGAAGTCACGGTCCGGGATTGGGATCAGCACCGTACTCATCGGTGTCAGTTCACTTTGAGCTCGAGGCCGACGTTGTTTTGCGTGCCGCCGCGCAGCTTGCTGACGAAGTTGAAAAGCCGGCCCTGGATGCCGTACCGCTTGCCGATCGCGTCGTACACGGCGCCGGTTTGCGACTTGTCGAGGATGGCCGCGGTGCCCTCCACGGCTTCACTGGTCGGGCGCCCGCGCAAGGTGCAGGTGGCCAGAGTCACCCGGGGCGTATTGCGGATCCGCTTGACCTTCCACGACTTTTCCTCGGTGATGACCAGCAGCCGGTCACCGTCGGCGGCGGCCCAGATGGGAACCGGCTTGGGCCGGCCGTCCTTAGTGAAGGTGGTCAGCAGGATGTATTGGGCCTTGGCAAGGTCGGCAAAGGTGGGCGTCACGGTGCAAACCTACCCGGTGCCGATCCAACGTTGACATTCTCGACCGACAGCTGCGATAGTCATGAGTCGTTAAACGAAAACAGAATTTTCAGTTAAGGCCTGGTTCCGGCTACCGAAGCGGGGTTACGTGAGCGACCCGAAGCCGCTGGCGTGGTTGCCGTTCTCGATCGCTGAGGCGGCGCTGTCAGCGGGACCTGGCAGCGACCCTAGCGAGGACGATGCGGACCTCGTGCGGGCGTGGTCGTTTCTGCAGGACCGGCTCCGCGAAGCCGCGCACATCGTGGAATCCGACCCGGCGAGCCGAAATCGGGTCGATCTCGCCGCGGGAATGCGGCATCTGCTGGTGCTGCTCACTGCGGGTATCGACGAGGTATTGCGGTTCGATCCGGATCCAATCCTCTGTGTCCAACGCACTACTACCGATGACATCGTGACCTGGGGAATGGAGTGCCCAGACTGCATTTACACCCGTGCCGTGCTGCGCGGCGGCCAGAGTTACCGGCTGTTCGGCAATCGCGGCACCGCCCGCTACGTCGGGCTGCAGACGATGAACGGCATCGTCGCAACTGCGAACGAACTGGTCGACGAACTCGAGGTGGATGCCGACGGAAACTTCGAAGTGGTCCTGTCAGCCGATCAGCGAGCGGGAAATTGGATGCGGATTGAGGGCGACCACCCGACGTTGACGGTGCGGCACTTCTTCTACGACTGGAACACCGAAGTCGCATCGTCGCTGCATATTGAAGAGCTTGGCGATACGGTGCCGGCCGACGCCCGTTTGGTCGATCCGCACGTGGCGGTGTCGCGGCAGCTCGTTGCGCTCGGTGAGTTCGTCCACGACAACCTGGCGTTCTTTCTACAGTTCGGGGCGGCGCCGCCACCGAATGGCTTCCTGCCGCCGATCGACCGCACTGACATCGGCGCGGCCGCAGAGAACCGGCCGGTGATCGGTCGGTGGGAGCTGGGCCCCGACGAGGCGCTCATCGCCGAAGTTGAACCCCCCGAGGGGATCTATTGGAGTTTTTCCGTCGGCAACCCTTGGTGGGAGACGATTCACTATGGGCGCCATCAGTCCAGCCTGAATGCCCATCAGGCCGTCGTGGATTCCGACGGGCTGGTGCGCGTGGTGCTGTGCGCTCGCGACCCGGGAGTGGCGAATTGGCTCGACACCGCCGGCCACAGCAACGGTCCGATCATCCTGCGCTGCGTGCGGACCAAAACGGCACCCACACCGACGGCGCGAGTCGTGCCGTTCGACGACATTCATGCCGAGTTGCCGGCGGACACAACGACGGTCACCGCCGAAGAGCGGGCATCCATCCTTACGGCGCGCCGTCGTGCGGTGCGGCAAAGGTTCGGACAATGACGTTCAATGCCGACGAGTTGGAGGACGGCGCTTGCGCCGCAACCGGTCTCGAGAATTTCGGTTCGCCCTACTATCGCGAGGGACTTGAGCGCATCGTCGCGACGCTGAACACCGAGGCAGACCTCAACGACGTGGGCCGGGTCATTCAGCACGCCACCATCAGCAACGCCTTGATTCAACGCCTCAAGATCGAGGACACCTATCGCCAGCACCCCGAGATCGACGACCAGGTCGTCGGCGGACCCGTCTTCGTAATCGGATTACCCCGCACCGGGACCACCGCGCTGAGCCAACTGGTGGGTGCCGATCCTCAGTTCCGGTCACTGCGGATGTGGGAATCCCAGGCACCCACCCCGCCGCCCGAGGCCGCCACCCAAGACAACGACCCGCGGATCGCGCAGGCCGAGGCCGGCCTGAAGATGCTCGACGACATGTTCCCGTTGATGAAAACGCTGCACAACTCCGAGCCCACGGCCCCGACCGAATGCCAGGACCTGATGGGAATGAGTTTCCGTACCTTCCACTTCGACGGCGCCGTCCGCGCACCCGGATATCTGGCGTGGCTGATGGATTGCGACATGCGCGGGACGTACACGTTTCACCGGCGAGTGCTCAAGCTGTTGCAATGGCATTGCCCACCGGTTCTCTGGCACCTCAAAACCCCTGTGCACATGTTCGCTCTCGACGCGCTCGTCGAGGCATACCCCGACGCCAAATTCCTTTGGAGTCACCGTGATCCGGCTAAGGTAATGGCCTCCGTGTGCAGCCTTATCCAGTATGTGCGCAGCTGGAGTAGCGACCGCAGCGACGCGGAGGAACTTGGCACCGAGCAGCTCGACAGCTGGGTTGAAGGTGTGCGGCGGGCAATGGATTTCCGCAACCGGACGGGCGACGAGCGATTCGCCGACGTCTCCTTCGCCGATTTGCAGATTGATCCAGTACACACCCTGCGAACCAGTTATGAGTCCCTGGGTTTGAACTTTACCGATGCCACTTTGCATTCGGTCACGCAATGGGCGGAGGGGCACCGCCCTGGCTCACGCGGTACCCACGAATATGACCTGGCCGATTACGGCCTGACACCAGAAGGTGTCCGCGAGCGGTTTGCGGACTACCTCGCCGCCTACGATGCGACTACCTGATCGGATCCGTCAGAGGACACAACCATGAGCAGTCCTCGCCGGCGGCGACGCAACAAACTGAGCCCCGACCCCACGGTTCGCCGCGAAATTCTGGCCGCCGCTTCGACGATTCTGCGCGAACAGGGTGTTCGAGGACTCAGCATTGCCGCAGTCCTTGAACGAGCCGCATTGGGCACCCGTGCGTTCTATCGGCATTTCGACTCCAAGGACCAACTGGTGGCCGCGCTTTTACTTGAAATGGCGCGCGCCGAGGAACGGCGACTACGACGGCGAATGGCGTTTGCCACCACAGAGATCGACAAAGTGGCGGCGTGGATCGATGGACGACTCGACTTGGCATTCGACGACAAAATCAAATCCGATTTGCGCCTCGTGTCACTGGAGGCTCAATCGCAGATGTTCGCCTCCCCCAACCTGGTCATGCCCGCGGACGCGCAGTTGCTCAAGCCGCTCAGCGAAGCTCTGCAACGCGGCCTGCAGCACGGTGTGTTCCATCACATCGATCCGCTGGCCGACGCGCAGGCCATCCACGCCGTGGTGTGGGCGGGCATCGAGCGGCAATGGACGACTGGCGATTGTGACCGCGAGGATGTCCGCCAACGGGCGCTACGTTTCTGCTTGGGCGGGCTTGGCGTGACAGCGGAAGCGATCGCCCGCGTTTCGCTTTAAGTAACCGCACACCAACCAGAGGGAGACGTCGATGGACCTGGGTTTCGCCGGATCGACGGCCGTGGTCACCGGCGGCAGCAAGGGCATGGGGCTGGCTATCGCCGAAACCCTTGCGGCCGAAGGAGCCAGCGTGGCGGTGATGGCCAGAAGCCAAGGAGCGCTCGATGCCGCCGTGATATCGCTGCGCGAGGCGGGCGCTCCGGATGCCGTGGGGATCAGCGTGGATATGGCTGATGCCGAGTCCATCGCCGATGGCTTCGCCGCAGTCTCGGAGCGTTGGGGGCAACTCAATAGCCTCGTCCACACGATTGGACCGGGCGACGGCTATTTCGAGCAAATGGACGACACACAATGGAACGAAGCGTTCACACTCGGCACCATGTCGGCCGTGCGATCGATCCGCGCCTCGTTGCCGTTGTTGCGCTCCGCGGGCTGGGCTCGCATCGTGACCCTGTCGGCACACTCTATTCAGCGCCAAAACCCGCGCATCGTCGCCTACACGGCATCGAAGGCAGCGCTGGCCAGCATCACCAAGAATTTATCGAAAAGCCTTGCCAAGGACGGCATCCTAGTTAATTGCGTCTGCCCAGGGACCATCGTGACCGCCAGCTTCACCGAGGTGCTCAAGGACATCCTCGCCGCGGAAGGCCTTGACGCCACAAATCCACGTGACGTTATGACCTGGATCGACAACAACTTTCACCAGCCGTGCGACCTCGGTCGTGCCGGGCTCCCCGAAGAGGTCGCTTCCCTGACCGCCTATTTGGCATCCCGCCGAAACGGCTACGTCACGGGCGCCACGGTGAACGTCGACGGCGGATCGGACTTCGTCTGAGATCAGCGACAGCTAGCCTTCCAGGTCACCCTCGGTTTCCAGCAGCGCCTGACGCAGTCCGTCAAGGGTTTCCGGTTGCGGTTCTGCCCACATGCCGCGGCCGGCCGCCTCCAGCAGCCGTTCGGCCATGCCGTGCAGTGCCCACGGGTTGGACTCCGCCATGAACTTCCGGTTCTCGGCATCCAGCACGTAGCGCTCGGTCAGTCGTTCGTACATCCAGTCGGCCATCACCCCTGCGGTGGCGTCATAGCCGAACAGGTAATCGACGGTCGCGGCCATCTCGAACGCGCCCT
>DATMMZ010000176.1:0-14429 GCA_035569455.1 Mycobacterium sp.
GTTGCACGTCACCAATGCGCCGATCTCGATGCGCGATGTCTGCTCTGCCCAGGCCGCGAGAACCGTCCAGCATTCGAAGTGGGGGCCGTCGGGATCACCGTAGAGCGGGAAGAAGTGATCCCAGGTGAAGGCGACGTCGACACCGATGTCCTCGCAGCGTCGAACGGCATCTCGGATATTGCGGTAATGCGGGGCGTGCTGAGGCTGCAGCTGCACGCCGATACGAACAGGAAAGTCGGGGGTCATATCACCACCGTATGCCGCTTCGATTCTGCGGCCAGCCCCACAATCGATGGGTGGAGGGGGGCCTCACCGCAGGCTCGGCGCCTCGAGCGCAGACTCATTTCCCGTCGAGCACTCCGCGGAGCAGGTCGATCAGGGCGCGCGGCTGGTCGCTTTGCACCGAGTGGCCCGAATTGTCCACGACATGGGTCTTGCGGAAATGGTTTGCGCGCCTACTGAGTTCGGCTGCGTCCTCGTCGGTGACGAATCCCGATGAGCCGCCGCGCACCAGGGTGATGGGCGCAGACAGCGCGTCGACGTCGTCCCACAGACCCGCGAAGTCGGGGACTTCGCGGATGGCGTCGTAGCGCCATGTCCAGTTGCCGTTGTCGAGCCGGCGGGAGTTGTGGAACACACCGCGGCGCAGCGCCTTGACCTCGCGGTGCGGTGCGGCGGCGATCGTCAGATCCAGCATGGCCTGGAAACGGGGGAACTCCCGCTCGCCGTGCATCAGCGCCACGGTGCCTTGCTGCTCGGCGGTCAGCTCGGCGTGCCGCTGCAACGCCGACGGGGTGACGTCGATGAGGACGAGTTCATCCACCAGGTCGGGTGCGGTCGCCGCTAGCCGTATCGCGGTCAACCCACCCAATGACATGCCCACCACGAGTTCGGCACCGGAGGCCAGCTCGCGGAGCACCGGCGCCAGGGAGGCGGCGTTGTTCTTGGGCGAGTAGTCGCCGTCCGCACGCCAGCCGGAATGGCCGTGGCCGGGCAGGTCCACCGCCAGCGCCGGCTCGCCAAGGCCGACGATGACGGTGTCCCACGTGTGCGCGTTCTGCCCGCCGCCATGCAGAAACACGACCCGCGGCGTCTGACTCCAGCGCAGCCCGCTGATTCTGCCGTCCGGCGTGTCCACTTCGACCCGCTCTACTTCGGGCGGCGGACCGGTCACGCCGGCCTGCTCGGCGTTCTCGGGCAGCAGTGAGAACTCGGACAGTCCGGCCAGTTCGTCTTCGGAAATGTCGGTCACGATCTCTGACATTAGAGGACCACTAAAAAATGAAGCGACGCCGAATGCCGTGGAACCGCTCCCACATCGCGGCGGTGCGTTCCGCCGCGCTCACCATGGCGGTGTCCGCGGGGAGCGCGCTTGTCAGCTCGTCGTACTTGACCACCCGGGTGCTTAGCGCGGCGGGTTCGCCCGCCAGCATGTGGCGGTAGGTCAGGTTGCCACGTTCGAAGCCCTGGGTGTCCAGCCAGTTGTGGACGCAGGGATCACGATGAGCCATAACCAGCCGAATCCGGCCGTCGCGGTCGGTCTTCGTGCGGCTCGGCGTGTAGCTCACCGGGCGGTAGAGGTAGTCCATGCTGTTGAAAAAGACACCCATATTGGTGAACATCCACAGTCCGTCATGGGCGTCGAATTCGACCATGAGCGCCTCGTCGGGCTGCAGCTCCCAGTACATGTTGGCCGCGGCGCGGCCGCGCTTGCTGTCGGCGTCGGCCGCGTCCGCCTTCACAATGGTGGGAAAGGTGTTCGGATGGTCGGCGTCGACGCCTCCGTATGTGAAGGGAAACTCCGGCCAATCGGACATCAGACCGGTGACGAAATCACCCGCCCAGCCCATCGCTTCGACCATGGCCTCAGGTGTGGGCAGCGGCTTGGGGGAGGCCATGTCGATCCGCTCGATTCGTATTCTTGCGGGCAGTTCATCCCAACGGTCAAATCCTTGACGGATGAACAGTTTTCGCGATCCCGGGGTGGTGGGTAGCCAGTTCGGCCCACGCTCGGGCCCGCCGACGTAGAGTTCGAATTCGCCGTCGTCGGCAACGCTGAGTTGATGCCCGAACAGGTTGGCCTCGGGGGTGTCGCCGAATGGCTCGTGCAGCACTCCCGGCCCGGGTATGCGTGGACCCTGGACCGTGACGTTGAAGAATCGGGCGGTGCCGCGATCGCCGGTTAGCCGGTAGGTCGACTGCCCGTCGATCCACGCTTGCTGGTAGGTGAAGTCGGCGCAGTCGCCGCCGAGCTTGCGGGTCGGGCCGCAGAAGGTGTGCAGCACCGGGTAGCGGGTGTCGCGGGTCTCGAGCGCCAGATCGAAGGCTTGGCCCAGGTTTTGGGTAAGAAAGCGAAACGCGTCGACACGCTGGGCAGCGGAGGCGGTGTTGGCGTCTTTGAAGACTTGCTCGCCCGCGCGCTGCAGCTGCGCGCAGAATTCGGTCCACGCCGATTGCAGCGCCGCGTCGTCGGGGCCGTCACCGAAAGCCATGTCACGCACCCAATCTGTTGAGCATTTCACCGACGACATCACACGCGCGCCGGGCGGATTCGAGGCGGCCCTCTTGGTCGATTCGGGGGCCGATCAGTTCCAGGTCGAATCCGTGCGTGTAGCCGCCGGCGAGGGTTTGAGCGACGAATGCTTCCACCGGAATCGTGCCGTCGCCAGGGACCGCTCGGCCCGGCAGCGACCGATCTCCCAGCACGTAATCGCTCAACTGGATCAGCTCGGTTTGCGGCAGGGCGCGTTGTACCAGCGCTTCGAAGCCGCGTTCCGCCCAGCAGTGAAACAGGTCGATGCAAATGCCCAGCCCGCTCATTTGGGCCAGCGCGATGGTATCCCGCAGCGTATGAGCGAGATGGATGTCCGCGTACAGGCTGGAGGCGTTCTCGATCGCCAGCGCGATGCCGGCTCGGTTGGCGTGCTCGACACAGGGGGCGACCATCGCGCAGAACTGTTCGGCGGCCTGCTCCCAGGTGAGCGCGCCGCGCCCGCCGGTGAGTAGGTAGACGGTACGTGCACCCACGCCGGCCGCCGCGTCGATCACGCTGGACAGCGCATCGCGCGCGGCTGCCGGGTCGGTGGTGAGTCGGCCGCCCGCGAAAAGGTGGTAGACCGCTTCCACGGTGTAAGCGTTGCGCTGCAACAGCATCCGAAATTCGGGATCGGGTAATTGGGTATCGAGGATGCTCAACCGGGCCACACCGAGCGCCGCCCAATACTGTTCCAGGTCGGCCAACGCCGCGCCGTAAAAAGTGACGTTGTGCACGGACAGGCGTTTGTGGGCCGTCACGTCACGCCCGGTTCTCGATAGTGACGCCGAACCGTTCGCGGAATGGCCGGAATTCGGCGTGCAACGTATCCAGGTCTTCGCCGATGTCGGTCAGCACTTGGGTCGAGTAGCTGAACTTGCCGTGGCGGTCCCCTCGGTTGTTGGCCAGGTAGTCGCGCATCGCGGATTGTGCTTCCGATGTCAGCCGACGACCGCAGAACGTGTAGTAGCGCTGAACTGTGGCGACGGGATCGGCCATGAAGTCGGTGTAGCGGAGGTGCAGGATGCGCGGATCGTCGACCAGGGGATTGCTCATCGTGTTGGCGATGCTGGCGCGGGTCATCTCGAGGTGCTTCTTGGCTTCGGCGTGCAGGTCGACGGGACCGACGATGCCGTCCATGATGTCGGCCATCATCATGGTGCGTGACGCGGCGACCTGCACCGGGTCGCGGTGCAGCCAGACCATCGTGGCATCGGGATAGGTCTCGAACAGCTCTTTGAGCCGAAATCCGTGAAAGCCCTTTAGCACCCAATATTTTCGCGGCCGGTTGTACTGCAGCTGTTGCAGCATGCCCTTGTGTATGCGGTACTGGGCTTTCCCATCGGTGGCCAGGCCGCCGACCAGCGACTGCATCGGCACCCGCCACCATGCGGTGGGCGTCATCACCCGGAAATCGAACGCCCAGGTGCGTTCGTCTTCGGGCAGGCCGTCACCGAGCATGTCGTTGTAGGGATGGCTGTGCAGCCATTTGGGCATCTTGGCGTTGATCTCACGCCAGTCCGCATCGGCCCGCTCGCGTCGGTCGTCATCCGGACTAGCGAGGCCCGGCGGCGGCGACGGATACATCACCTCCCAGAAGCGCAATGCCCGCGCGTGCGGATCGACGGACATCAGCGCATGCATAAGCGTTGTGCCCGAACGTGGTTCGCCGGTTACGAACATCGGCGCGGCGATCACTTCGTCGTCGATCGGGTAGCGGTCGCGGTCTTGGATGAACTCAAGACGCGATGTGAGCAGCCATCGACACACCTGCGCGGCTTGCCGAATGCCGTCGGCGTCCATGCCGATGCCGTTCAGATGGTCGACGGCGATGGCGAAGCGCTCCGGCAATGTGGGGTCGCCGTAGTCGTGCGATCCGGTTTGCGTTTCCGCGGCACGCAGCAGTCCGGCGGCGTCCAAGTTCGTGCTCACCGTTGGCCTCCGCACAGCAGCATCAGTTCGTCCTCGGCCGCGCGCACACTCGCCGCGGAGGACTCGGCGTACCTGAGGCCGGCCATGGCCCCGTAATCGAGGATCTTGGGCACTCGCAGACCCGCATCCACGTATGTCTTGACGATCTTCGCAACCTCCCTGGGCGTCCCGTGCGGCACGACGGCGAGGATCATCTCCGGCCGTACGTTGTCCAGGAACGTGATGATTCGCTCGCGGGTGAGCACCGCCGGGTCGATATCCTGAAATCCGCGCCAACCGTCGCCCATCGGATGTTCAAATCCGAAGCCGCGCAACGTCTCTGCTGAGACCTGCAGCAGAAACGCCTTGACCAGGGGTGCCCGCAGGATGTCGGCAAGCGCGTCCTCGTCCTCGCCGATCAGACACACTTGGATGAAACAGGGCGTGATCGCCATCGGATCGCGGCCGGCGCGGTCGGCGGATGCCCTTACCGCGGAGAGCATCTCGGCGTAGTGCTCCGGAGTCCAGGCGCCCGCCGGCCACCATCCATCGGCGTGGCGCCCGGCGATCTCGAGCATGCGCGGGCCACTGGCGCCGATCCAGATCGGTGGCAACCGGCGTTCGTAGGGTTCGGTGTCCAATCGCGCTTGGTGCAGCGAGTAGAACCGCCCGTCGAAGTCGACCGGGCCGTCGCTTTCCCAGAGCAGCCGGATTACCGTCAGCGCTTCCTCGAAGCGGCTGACGGGCCGCGAGAAGTCGAAGCCGTAGGGGAGGGCGTTCTCGCTCTCGCCGCTGCCCAGGCCAAGGATGAATCGCCCCTTGGCGAGGTGATCGATGGTCAACGCCGTCTGAGCCAGCAGCGCGGGGTGGCGGCGCACGGTGTCGACGACAGCGCTGACGAGCGGAACCTTCTCGGTCAGCACCGCGGCCGCGGCGGCGACCGCCAGCCCGTCCAGGTGGCGGTGCGGTGACGGCGAGGCGCTAGCCAGATCGGTGAATTCGGCAGTCCAAATCGCGTCTGGCCAAAAGCTGACCATGTGATCTGGCAGCCAGATCGAGTGGTAGCGGCCGCTGTCCAGCTCTTTGAGCCGCGATAGATCGAGGGGCAGGATCGTTCGTAAGAACGCAGCGGGCTGAACGTCCATCAGCGGTAATGCTAAGCGACCGCACAGCACAGTGTGCGGCGAATGGCGCCAGGCCCAATTGTCACTTCAGTAACCACAAATTTGGGCATGTGAGTTTTGTCCGACTCACAGCGACAATCTTCCGGCGGGCGCCCCGGTCGTTCGACCTAGCCCGCGATGATGAACTCTTCGAGCTGGGTACGCGCGACATCGTCGGCCAGCTGCTGCGGTGGGCTCTTCATCAGGTAGGCCGACGCCGGAACCACCGGTCCGCCGATGCCGCGATCCTTGGCAATCTTGGCTGCCCGCACCGCGTCGATAATGACGCCCGCCGAGTTCGGCGAGTCCCACACCTCGAGCTTGTACTCCAGGTTCAGCGGCACGTCACCGAACGCACGGCCCTCCAGCCGCACGTAGGCCCACTTGCGGTCATCGAGCCAGCCGACGTGGTCGGACGGTCCGATGTGGACGTCTTTGGCGTTGAACTCCCGATGCACGTTGGAGGTCACGGCCTGGGTCTTGGAGATCTTCTTGGACTCCAGCCGCTCGCGCTCGAGCATGTTCAGGAAGTCCATGTTGCCGCCAACGTTGAGCTGCATGGTGCGGTCCAGCTGCACGCCGCGGTCCTCGAACAGCTTGGCCATCACGCGGTGGGTGATGGTGGCGCCGACCTGGCTCTTGATGTCGTCACCGACGATCGGCACCCCGGCGTCTTCGAACTTCTTGGCCCACACCGGGTCTGAGGCGATGAACACCGGCAGCGCGTTGACGAAGGCCACGCCGGCGTCGATGGCGCACTGAGCGTAGAACTTGTCGGCTTCTTCTGAGCCCACCGGCAGGTAGGACACCAGCACGTCGACCTTGGCGTCGTTCAGGACCTGAACCACGTCGACGGGCTCGACATCGGACAGCTCGATGGTGTCGGCGTAGTACTTGCCGATGCCGTCGAGGGTGGGTCCGCGCTGCACCACCACGTTGGTGGGCGGAACGTCGGCGATCTTGATCGTGTTGTTCTCCGAGGCGAAGATCGCGTCCGACAGGTCGAAGCCGACCTTCTTGGCGTCCACGTCGAAGGCCGCCACGAACTTGACGTCGCGAACGTGGTAGGGGCCGAAGCGCACGTGCATCAGGCCGGGCACCCGCGATGTCTCATCGGCATTCTGGTAGTACTCAACGCCCTGGACCAGCGAGGACGCGCAGTTTCCGACGCCGACTATGCCGACTCGTACTTCGGTCGACGCCTGCGGCGCGTTCTGCTCACTCATAGGGCGCTCTCCTAACTCCATTTGCATCTGTCTCGGGTTGTCTTGTCTCTGTTCGGTGTGCTGGGTGTCATGCGTGGGGTCACGTCTGTTCGGCTGCTCGCTCCGCGGCGATCAGCTCGTTGAGCCACTTGACTTCGCGCTCGCTGGATTCGAGCCCGAGTTGATGAAGCTGTCGGGTGTAGCGGTCGAACGAGCTGCTGGCACGGGCCACCGCTTCGCGCAGACCTTCCCGGCGTTCCTCGACCTGACGGCGGCGGCCCTCCAAGATCCGCATCCGTGCCTCTGCAGGAGTGCGGTTGAAGAATGCCAGGTGCACCCCGAAGCCGTCGTCGGTGTAGTTGTGCGGTCCGGTGTCCGCGACCAGCTCACCAAAGCGCCGGCGGCCGTCGTCGGTCAGTTCGTAGACCCGCCGGGCGCGCCGCACCGGGGTTCCGGCCGGCGCAGCATTCTCGGCAATCAGCCCGTCGGCTTGCATGCGGCGCAGGGCGGGGTAAAGCGAGCCATACGAAAACGCCCGGAACGCTCCGAGCAGGCCCGTCAGTCGTTTGCGCAACTCGTAACCATGCATCGGCGATTCGATGAGGAGACCCAGAATGGCGAGCTCCAGCATCGAGTCACCTCCTTTGCTTAGCTAGTTACGACGGTTCGACGCCTCGCGTAATCGTATCGTTTCGATATATTTGCCACAACACCACTTGGTGTTGGTGCGTGATTAGTCACATTCGCCAGCCCTGCAAGTGGGCCGCGGACCGGGGCCCCTCTAGGAGGGCGACTTCAGCCGTTTCACGGTGCCGTCACCGGCGAAGACGATCGACCCACCACCGTAGTTGCCGGAGATGTACACCGACAGCCACAAAGCGCTCCCAAACCGGCGCGCAACAACGTCGGTTGCGTAACGGTGCTGCGGCAGGGCACGTACTCTGGTCAGCGTGCGACTGCAGCGACAGGTGGTGGACTATGCGCTTCGGCGGCGGTCACTGCTGGCTGAGGTGTACTCGGGACGCACCGGTGTGTCCGAGGTGTGTGACGCAAACCCTTACCTGCTGCGCGCCGCCAAGTTTCACGGCAAAACCAGCCAGGTGATGTGCCCGATCTGCCGAAAGGAACAACTCACGCTGGTGTCGTGGGTGTTTGGCGATCACCTGGGTGCGGTATCGGGCTCAGCCCGCAGCGCCGAGGAGTTGGTCTTGCTGGCAACCCGTTACGAGGAGTTCTCCGTCCACGTGGTGGAGGTATGCCGGACCTGCAGCTGGAATCATCTGGTCAAGTCGTATGTGCTCGGCGCTGCGCGGCCCCCCAAGGGCACCCGCCGCCCGCGGACGGCGCGCAACGGCGCGCGCACGGCCAGTGAATAACGAAGGGCGCCACGACCAGTCGTCTGGGGACACGAGCGGGTCTGAGACTGAGCGCGTGGGTAAGCATGCGGAGACCGAAAAGGGCGCGCGTTCCGGGCCGGCCCAGCGCCGTCAGGTGCCCCCCGACGACCGGTTGACGGCGATCATCCCGGCCGTCACTGACCACCGATCGCCTGGGCGAGCAGACCCCATCGAGGAGGTCAAGGCGGCGCTGGATGCTCCTGCGTCGACGCCCCTGCATTCGGCACCCCCGCGGCGGGACCCGATCGATGAGGTCAAGGCGGCGCTGGACCGGCCGGGCTCCGGGCGACGCCCGCCGCCGGGAGAACCTCCACCTCCACCCGGCCCCCGCGGGACGCCTAGGGGCCCCGATGGGCCTGGTAGGAGTACAGCCCGACCGAGGGTGAACCGGGACTGGAGCCAGCAGGTGAACTGGCAGTGGGTGCGGCGCGGTCTGTATCTCACCGCCGCGATGATCGTGCTGTTGCCGATCGTCACCTTCGCCATGGCCTACTTCATCGTGGACATTCCCAAGCCGGGAGACATCCGGACCAACCAGGTCTCGACGATCCTCGCCAGCGACGGCTCGGAAATTGCCAAAATTGTTCCGCCCGAAGGTAATAGGGTCGACGTTAACCTCAGCCAAGTGCCGGTGCATGTGCGCCAGGCGGTGATCGCCGCTGAAGACCGCAACTTCTATTCGAACCCGGGCTTCTCCGTCAGCGGCTTTGCGCGGGCGGTGAACAACAACCTCTTCGGCAGTGGCGACCTGCAGGGTGGCTCGACGATCACTCAGCAGTATGTGAAGAACGCGCTGGTCGGTTCGGCACAACACGGGTTGAGCGGCCTCACGCGCAAGGCCAAGGAACTCGTCATCGCCACCAAAATGTCGGGGGAGTGGTCCAAAGACGATGTGCTACAGGCTTATCTGAACATCATCTACTTCGGCCGGGGCGCGTACGGGATATCGGCCGCGACCAAGGCCTATTTCGACAAGCCCGTGGAGCAGCTCACCGTCTCCGAAGGGGCACTGCTGGCGGCGCTGATTCGGCGCCCGTCCTCGCTGGATCCGGCTGTCGATCTGACAGGCGCCACGGCCCGCTGGAACTGGGTCCTCGACGGCATGGTGGAGACCAAGGCCCTGTCACCGAGTGACCGCGCGGCACAGGTGTTTCCGGCGACTGTGCCGCCCGACCAGGCCCGCGCTCAGAACCAGACCACCGGCCCCAATGGGCTGATCGAGCGGCAGGTGACCAGGGAGCTAATGGAGTTGTTCAACATCGACGAGCAGACGTTGAACACCCAGGGACTGCAGGTCACCACCACGATCGATCCGAAAGCCCAGCAGGCAGCGGAGAAGGCTGTGTCGAAATACCTGGACGGGCAGGAACCCGACATGCGGACCGCGGTAGTTTCGATCGACCCGCACAACGGCGCGGTACGCGCCTACTACGGCGGTCCCGACGCCAACGGCTTCGACTTCGCGCAGGGCGGATTGCAGACCGGATCGTCGTTCAAGGTGTTCGCCCTGATCGCGGCGCTCGAGCAGGGGATCGGCTTGGGCTATCAGGTGGACAGTTCCCCGCTTACCGTCGACGGCATCAAGATCACCAACGTGGAGGGCGAAAGTTGCGGGACCTGCAATCTCGCTGAGGCGCTCAAGATGTCGCTGAACACCTCCTATTACCGGCTGATGCTCAAACTCAAGGGCGGACCCCAGGCCGTCGCGGACGCCGCGCACCAAGCCGGCATCGCGACCAGCTTCCCCGGGGTCGCGCACACGCTGTCCGAGGATGGCAAGGGCGGACCACCCAACAACGGGGTCGTGCTCGGCCAGTACCAAACCCGGGTTATCGATATGGCCTCGGCGTACGCCACGCTGGCCGCGTCCGGCGTCTACCACCGACCGCACTTCGTGCAAAAGGTCGTCAATTCCGATGGTCAGGTGCTTTTCGACGCCGGCACCGCTGACAACAACGCCAACGGCGGCGAACAGCGCGTCGACAAAGCCGTCGCCGACAACGTCACCTCGGCAATGCAGCCGATCGCCGGCTATTCGAATGGCCACAATCTGGCCGGCGGGCGGCCTTCGGCAGCCAAGACCGGCACCGCCCAGTTGGGCGATACCGGATCCAACAAGGACGCCTGGATGGTCGGGTACACACCGTCGCTGTCGACGGCCGTGTGGGTGGGCACCGTCAGAGACGACAAGCCGCTGGTAACCGCGTCGGGCGGCGAGGTTTACGGCTCGGGCCTGCCGTCAGACATCTGGAAGGCGACCATGGACGGCGCGCTGAAGGGCACCTCCACCGAGACCTTCCCGAAGCCGACCGAGATAGGTGGCTACGCGGGTGTTCCGGCTGCGCCGCCGCCGCCGAAGCCAGCGCCGCCGTCGGAGACCGTCATCCAGCCCACTGTCGAGGTGGCACCGGGCATCACCATCCCGGTCGGTCCACCCACGACCGTCACGGTCGCGCCGCCGCCACCGGTACCCCCAGGCCCCCCACCCGCGCAATCACCACCGTGACCGGCGCTCAGCAGCACAGCGCCGCCATCTCGCCGAGGCCGCTGGCCTCCGATTTACGGAGCGCCGACAACCGCGATTGCCCCAGCCGCACCGACTATTTGGGCGTCGCTCTGGCAGATGTCATCGGCGGACCGGTAGGCAGGCACGCACTGATCGGCCGCACCCGGCTGATGACCCCGCTGCGGGTGATGTTTGTGCTCGCGCTGGTGTTCCTCGCGCTGGGCTGGTCGACGAAGGCGGCCTGCCTGCAGACCACCGGAACCGGGCCGGGCGATCAGCGGGTTGCCAACTGGGACAACCAACGCGCCTACTACGAATTGTGCTACTCCGACACGGTGCCGCTCTACGGCGCGGAGTTGTTGAGCCAGGGCAAGTTTCCGTACAAGTCGAGTTGGATCGAAAGCGACGTCAACGGCGTGCAGCAGATCCGCTACGACGGCCAGCCCGCCGTGCGATACATGGAGTATCCGGTGCTGACCGGGGTCTACCAGTATGTGTCGATGGCGTTGGCCAAGTCCTACACCGCGCTGAGCAGGCTCGTCCCGGTTCCGGTGATCGCCGAAGTGGTGATGTTTTTCGATGTCGCGGCGTTTGGGCTGGCGCTGGGCTGGCTGGCGACCGTCTGGGCAACCGCCGCCCTGTCGGGGCGCCGGGTGTGGGATGCGGCTTTGGTGGCCGCCTCCCCGCTGGTGATCTTTCAGATATTCACTAACTTCGACGCGTTGGCAACGGCATTCGCGACGAGCGGCCTGCTGGCGTGGGCACGGCGTAAACCGGTGCTCGCCGGATTGCTGATCGGGCTGGGCGCTGCGGCCAAGCTGTATCCGCTGTTGTTCCTGGGGCCGTTGTTGCTGCTGGGGATCCGCACCCATCGCCTGGGTGGGGTGGCCCGCACCGCGGCGACGGCGGCGCTGACCTGGTTGTTCGTGAATCTGCCGGTGCTGCTGCTCTTTCCGCGCGGCTGGTCGGAGTTTTTCCGGCTGAACACCCGGCGCGGCGATGACATGGACTCGTTGTACAACGTCGTGAAATCTTTCACCGGCTGGCGCGGCTTCGATCCCCGTCTCGGCTTCTGGGAGCCGCCCATGGTGCTGAACACCGTGGTGATGGTGATGTTCGCATTGTCCTGTGCGGCGATCGCTTATATCGCGCTCACCGCGCCGCAGCGGCCGCGGGTGGCGCAGTTGACGTTCCTGGTGGTGGCGGCATTCCTGTTGACCAACAAGGTGTGGAGCCCTCAGTTCTCGCTGTGGCTGGTGCCGCTGGCGGTGCTGGCTTTGCCGCACCGCCGAATACTGCTGGCGTGGATGACGATTGACGCGCTGGTATGGGTGCCGCGGATGTATTTCCTGTACGGCAACGCGAACCGCTCGCTGCCCGAGGAGTGGTTCACCACGGCGGTGTTGCTACGCGACATCGCGGTCGTGGTGTTGTGTGCGTTGGTGGTCCGGCAGATCTACCGGACCGACGAGGATCTGGTGCGGTGGCAGGGACGTCTGGACGACCCGGCGGGCGGGCCTTTTGACCGCGCGCCCGACGGCCCGCCGGGTTGGCTACCGGACTGGCTGCGTCCGGCAGGGCTGCGCCGGTCGGTTGCACCAACAGTGCTGTCCGAGATCGAGACCGGCACCGGCGCCGACACCGAAGAAAGCGCCGGGGCCGGCGCAAGGCAGGCATGATGCTTGTTGCAATCCCATTGTTCGAGCGGTTCACCGCACTCGACGCCGTCGGGCCCTACGAAGTGCTGCAACGCATTCCGTCGATCGACGTGGTGTTCGTCGGGCAGCAGCGGGGTGAGGTGCGCACGGAAAACGGGATGCTCGGCGTCACGTGTGACGCCACATTCGACGAAGTCGGCGCACCCGACGTCGTCGTCTTCCCCGGCGGCATCGGTACCCGCCAACTGATCCATGACGACGAGGCCTGCGGCTGGCTGCAATCGGTCCATCCGCACACCACGTTCACCACTTCGGTGTGCACCGGGGCCCTGATGCTGGCCGCGGCGGGACTGCTCGATGGCCTCACTGCGACGACGCACTTCAGCGCGGCTGGACTACTCAACGAGTTGGGCGCGCACTATGTGCCCGACCGCGTGGTCGAGCATCTCCCGCAGCGGATCATCACCGCCGCGGGGGTGTCCAGCGGCATCGACATGGCCTTGCGGCTGGCTGAGCTGCTCGTCGACCGGGAGGCGGCCCAAGCCGCTCAGCTGATGATCGAGTACGACCCGCAGCCGCCTTTCGACTCGGGCGCGTGGGCCAAGGCCGACGCGGCGACGAGGGCCAGGGCGGTCGAATACGCGCGAACCCGGAAGTGAATTTTCAGCTCAGCCGCCCATCCGGTAGCCTGGGGCGGTTGCCGACGCAGGCGACCCTTCTGCCACGGATCGACCGTGGCCGCACAGACCAGAGGAGGTGGTGAGGTTTCCATGCGTCCATACGAAATCATGGTCATTCTTGACCCCACGCTAGACGAGCGCACCGTCGCACCATCCTTGGAGGCGTTCCTCAACGTCGTCCGCAAGGACGGCGGGAAGGTCGAGAAGGTCGACATCTGGGGCAAGCGCCGGCTGGCGTACGAGATCGCCAAGCACGCCGAAGGCATCTACGTCGTCATCGACCTGAAGGCCGCGCCCGCGACGGTATCCGAGCTCGACCGTCAGCTCAGTCTCAACGAGTCGGTGTTGCGCACCAAGGTGATGCGCACCGACAAGCACTAAGCGCTGACTGTCCGCTGTCGGCGCCGTTGCGTAGGCTCTGCGAGAACGCTCGACCCAGGAGGAAATTGTGGCTGGTGACACCACCATCACCGTTGTCGGAAATCTGACCGCTGACCCCGAATTGCGGTTCACTCCGTCGGGTGCCGCCGTCGCGAATTTCACCGTGGCATCGACACCCCGGATCTATGACCGTCAGTCCGGGGAATGGAAAGACGGCGACGCGCTGTTTTTGCGGTGCAATATCTGGCGGGAAGCCGCTGAGAATGTGGCCGAAAGCCTTACCCGCGGGGCGCGAGTGATCGTCACCGGGCGGCTCAAGCAGCGTTCTTTCGAGACGCGCGAAGGCGAAAAGCGCACCGTCGTCGAGGTCGAGGTCGACGAGATCGGACCCTCGCTTCGGTACGCCACCGCCAAGGTCAACAAAGCCAGCCGCAGTGGCGGCGGAGGCGGCTTCGGCGGCGGCTCCCCCCGTTCGCCGGCGCCGGCGCCGGCGCAGGCGGGCAGCGCACCGGCTGACGACCCGTGGGGCAGCGCCCCGGCGTCGGGCTCGTTCGGCGGCGGTGACGACGAGCCGCCCTTCTGACGTCAAGACAATTCACAAAGCTTCACTGCACTGAGAAACGGAAAGACAGACACACATGGCCAAGTCCACCAAACGGCGCCCGGCTCCGGAAAAGCCGATCAAAGCGCGTAAATGCGTCTTCTGCTCCAAGAAGGGTCAGGCGATCGACTATAAGGACACGACGCTGCTGCGCACTTACATCAGTGAGCGGGGCAAGATCCGCGCACGCCGGGTCACCGGGAACTGCGTGCAACACCAGCGCGACATCGCGATCGCGGTGAAGAATGCCCGCGAGGTCGCCTTGCTGCCCTTTACCTCCGCGTCGCGATAGCCGACACCGCCCAACAGAAAGCCCAACGGAAAGTACGAAAACGATGAAGCTGATTCTGACGGCGGACGTCGACCACCTCGGTTCCGTCGGTGACACCGTCGA
>DATMMZ010000177.1:0-2688 GCA_035569455.1 Mycobacterium sp.
CGCCTTGGATCGCGGCACTGCCGATACCACCGCATCCGATCACGACGACGGTGTCGCCGGGTGTGACATCCGCAGTGTTGACCGCCGAACCCCAGCCTGTGGTCACACCGCAGCCGACCAGACAGGCCCGGTTCAGCGGGAGGTCGTCGTCGATCTTGACCAGGGAGCTCTCCGGCACGGTGCCGTACTGCGCGAACGTGCCGAGCCAGGACAGCGCGCCGATGTCGCGGCCTTTGGCGTGCCGGCGGTAGCTGCCGTCGAGCTGCCCGCCCGCGGCCATCTCGGCACTGAGGTCACACAGGTTCTGCTGGCCTGTCGAACACCAGCGGCATCGTCCGCACGCCGGCAGGAACATGCCCACCACATGGTCGCCGACGTTCAGGTTCCGCACACCGGGTCCCACCTCCTGGACTATGCCGGCGCCCTCGTGACCGCCAACGATGGGAAGCGTGAGGGGAAGGTCACCCGCGCGCACGTGGTGATCGGAATGGCACAGTCCGGTGGCCTCGTACGAGACGAGCACCTCGCCGTCCGCAGGACCGTCGAGGTCGATCTCCTCGACGCTCCAATCCTCGTGCACGTCCCACAACACCGCGGCGTTCATCTTCATACCCGATGACTCTATGGGTTGCCGCGCGCGCTTACTCGGTTTTCTTGCGAACTGGTAGCAACCGCATCGCGACCAGATACAGCGGCACGCACGCCCAGACGATCGCCAGCGAAATCCACAGCCCGGCATGGTAATTGCGGTCGAGGACCGTCAGGTTGTCGGGCCGCATCCCCGGCTCCGTCCGAGGATCATCGGGACGGGTCGGAGTGTCGAGGTGACATTTGTGACCTCGTGGGCGCAGTCGTTGTGGTGTCACCGGAACGGCGTTGCCCCAGCAGCGTTCTCACCGCGTAGCACAGCGCACTGGCGAGGTAGAACGCGGCGGTGAGCACCAGCCAGCGGGACAGGTAGGGGTCCTGGGTCTGTCCGGTCGCGGCCTGATAGGTGGGTGCGCCCTGTTCGATGATTCCGGGCAGGAATATCAACAGCAGCAGCCCGGCCGCCAAGGTCGGCATCCGAAGGTAGTTCGTTAAGGGAATTCGTCGGGATGGGTGCTGCGATGCGCCATTTCCGTCGGCCGGGGCATCCCGCGACCGGCGCAGCAGCCGGTCGCCCAGCGCGTAGAGCGGGAACAGGATGAGGTCGTGACCGATCACGGCCACCGCGAACCAGACCGCAATGGATTGCCACCACACGGTGGGGTTGAACAGGTTTCGCAGGCCCAGCACGGAGATCGCGTAGGCACCCAGCGCCACTGCGGCCAGAACAACGATGAGATGAAACAGCCGCTCGCCGTATAACCGAGCCGCGAGTTGGGCCAGTGCGCGCATCAGGTTTCCCGGAATTCGATGGCCGACACCCATTTGGTGTTGTGCACCCCGGGAAGCGCGGGAACGATGATCCGAGCCGGATACCCATGATCCAGCGATAGGTCGACACCGTTGACCTGCAACGCTAACAGCGAGTCGGGGTCAAGGATCTGGTTGGCTTGCAGGACCGCGTGGTTGAAGGCGCCGAACCGCTCCAGCGAGGACACGATCGCCGAGCCCGGGCGCGGGCGCCCGGCCGCCGCGGCGAGATCCGCCAGCCGGATACCGGTCCAGGTCTGTGTCGTTGACCACCCCTCGACGCAGGCGATCGGCAATTCCACGGTCCGGTGCGGCATCCCCTCCAGCACGGCCCGGTCCAACAGCACCGGCACGGAGCCGCCCAGCAGTTGCAGGCGCCACCCACCGCCGGTCACGGCGGGGTCGATGCCGGCCGCCACGGCGGTGCGGTTGATTTGAAAGTCGTTGGGTCCCTTGCCGTAGCTGCGGCCGCGGGGAAGCAGAAGCGCCGCAGGCCGGGTGAATCCACCCAGGGTCTGCCCGGCGGTCACGGTCGCGACCAGCAGGGCGCCGCCGCCGACGACGGCCAATGCGCCACGGCGGCTCAAGGTGGGCGGATCGGGGTTGGCCGCCACCAGCCCGTCGGCGTCGGGCGGTTCGGGGACCGTGTCGGCGCGCGAGGTGGCAAGAACGCTGCGCATCGACCGTGACCGCAGGCTGCGCACCATTTTCGGCAGCTTCAAACAGACGTGGCTGACAAATGCGGCGATGAACACCCACGCCCCGAAATAGTGTGCGGTGTAGAAACTGAACCCGAAGATGTAGTCGTACTGGATGTTGAGAACCCCGGTGACGATCTCAAAGAGGATCCCACCCACCAGCATGAGCAGCGTCACCCGCTCCAGGACCTGGGCCACCGACCTCGCCGGTGGCCACCCGAACAGCCGCGGAATCACTGACCACAATTTGGCCAGCACCACCGGTATCACCACCAGGCCCAAACCGACGTGCAGGCCCTGGTTCAAGCGGTACAGCCACGACGGGCGTGTCGGCCAATCGAACGTGGGCAGTTTGAGCCAGCCGACATCGAACGGAATGGCCTGCCCAAATTGCGGCCCGTAGGCGATGTAGGACAGCAAGCCGGTCACGATCACGATCGGCAGCACCACCAGCAGCGTCGCCCCGAACACCGACGTCAGCCACGGTCCGCGCAACGGGCTGCGCCACCGGATCCTGGACAGTCCCGGCGGCGGGTGGTTGTCAAGGGCCCGCCACAACACGGCCGGAAACCCATAGCGGCGCACCGGCGGC
>DATMMZ010000178.1:0-18923 GCA_035569455.1 Mycobacterium sp.
ATGACGACGGTGCGCGGCTCACCCATTCTTGCTCGCACAGGCGCCTTCACCGGCCGGCGGTGGGTCGACATGTGGTCGCCCGTTCGGCTCGCCGCTCGCCCAGGTCGACCAGATGCCGACCGAGTACGGGCCTTGAGCGCCCGCCTTCTCGTAAAAACCTTGCGGGTCATAGACTTTGGCCTCGGGGTAAGGCCACGGGCAGGCGACGGAGGTCGCGGCATGGCTGATCTTGATAGCCGCGAACCATGCCCCGTAGGCGAAGTAGGACAGGTTGATGATGGCGAACATCACCAGGAAAGTGCCCAGCACCGGCCTGCTCGGGAAGATCTTCGCTTTCGCGGCGAGCTTCTCGGCCACCGATTTGCCGGTGTCGTCTCGGTAGCACAGGATCGCCGCCGGGACCATCACGAACGTCACCGAGAACGACTCCCATATCAACGGGAATTGGAACGTCGTCCCGGTGAACACCGAGCCCCACGGAATCACCTGCGAGTAGATGTACATGCCGGCGTGCACGAGCTGGATCTCCAGCCACGCGTCCATGACGAAGCCGATCGCACAAGTCAGCAGGCCCAGGCAGACCAGCGGGTGCCGCGATACGAAGGCCTCCGGGCCGTATTTGGCCTGCAGCTTGCGCAGGATCCAGACCGCCGGGAAGTAAGGGCCGAGGTAGAACATCACGTAACCGAAAACCACGAATGGTTCGACTGTCGGCGACAACGACACCAGCGGCCACGACTCCGGCCAGTGGACGAGGTCGGGGTTGTAGACCGCGAACGGCGCCCAGTTCATGATCGGGTCCTGCCACACGATCAGCGTGGTGCACAAGAACATCAACATCACCGGACTGCCCGGATTGCGCCGCCAGCCCCTGATGAACACCACCAGCAGCACGAGCAGCATGACGATCGTGGAGACTTCCAGGAACGTGATGTAGTCAAGCCCGAAGAGGAACCTGACGGGGCGCGGCCGGCCCTGCACGTTCGGGTTGGCGACCCGGGGGTCCAGGGCGACACGGCGGTTCGCGATGAAGAAGAGCACGAACGCCGCCAGGGCAGCGCCGGCGATCCAGCCGCCCCAGCCACGCTTTTCGCCGGCGCCGCGCGGCCCGGTCGGCTTCTCGTCTGCCGGCAGTGGTGTTGCTTGTTCCGTAGGCATGGCGCGTCAGCCTTCCTCTCCGAAGCGATCGACCAGATGCGAGTTGATGCCGTCGGCATCGAGGGTCCGTGCCACCAGGTAGCCGGCGCCCATCCAGGCCCGCCGGGTCCATTTGCCGAACGACACCCGGGTGCCGGGCGCGCCCGCGGCGGCGGGCATCATCTTGACCCGCTCGAGCGCCTCTTTGACGCCGCGCGGGCTGAGCGGATGGGCGTCGGTGAACGCCCGCACCAACGTCTCGGCGACGTCGCGGTTGACCGGCGGCACGCAGTATTCGGGGCGCCGTCCGCCGTATGTCTTCGCGTAACGGTCCAGGAAGTCCTGGCCGATCTGATTCGCCTCGTCGTACTGGTCGACCCCGATCCACCCCATGAACGCGTTCCACATGATCGGGTTCACCCACGCGTTCTGGAAGGCCGTGGTGGTGAATCTCGGCGGGTCCCAATCGACGGCCTGCAACGCCGGGTTGATGAAGACGATCCCGAAGCCGAAGCCCAGGTGCACGATCGCCTCCGCCTTCGCATCGTGCAGGGTGCGTACGGCCTCGTTGATGTCCTGCGCGACCTGCGCGATCGCCGCTTCGGCGACGATACGAATGCCCTTGCGCCGGCATGCACTTCGCAGATTCTTGAGGTAGCTCTCGCCGATCAGATTCTGCTCGACGAGAACCCCGATCTCAGTCAGCCCACGTTTAACCACCAGGTCCGCAATGAAGATCGGCTCGTCGGTCATCGACCCTTGCGGGAAGGAGAATGTCCATTCGCCCAACCAGTCGTCGGTGCCGGTAACGCTGATGGCCGGTACCTTGAACCGCTCTTCGATCGCTTCGCGCGTGGGCACGCAGTTGTCGGTGATGTGCGGCCCGAACACCACCAGACAGCCTTCGTCGACGAGCTCACCGAACGCATCGATCACCGCCTTGACCGATCCCTTGGGCAGCCCCTCCACCTCGCGGTAAACCATCTGTACGGGCCGATCCATCACCCCGTGTTCAACGGCGTCGGCGAATACAAGATCAAAGCATCTCGTGAAGTCCGCCAGCATCTCCTCGGGGAACCCCGGCGGGAGCCTGAAATCCATCAGGTAGCCGACCTTGATGGGCTCTGCGCTGCTTTCGTAGGACATCTGACCTCCCGGGTGACAAACTCACTCGCATGGATCCGTAACCGACCTAATATTTGTTCGGGCGGTAGCCATGACGGTTCGCGGCGTCAATCATCGGATCCATCAAACCTCATCAGACCCGCCCAGATAGACCTCGATCATCTCGTTGAGGCCCCTGCCCACTGCCACGTCATCGGTGAGCGGTCCGGCGATCGCGGCCCGGGCCGCCTCTCGCATGGTCAGCCCCTCTGCGATGAGCCTGCCTGCCGCGATGAGCACACGGGTCGATGCGACCTCACGCAGCCCGCCGGTTTCCAGGCGGCGGATGGCCTGGCCGAAGCGCACCAACTCAGCTGCGGTGGCACCGTCCACGCCCGATTCGTGTGCAACGATCCCCTCTTCGACATCGGCTGCGGGGAAACCGAATTCGATGGATATCATCCGCTGTCGTGTCGAATCCTTGAGGTCCTTGAGCACGCTTTGATAGCCGGGGTTGTAGGACACCACTAGTCCGAATCCCGGCGCCGCGTCCAGCGTGATACCGAGGCGCTCGATGGGCAGTTGGCGGCGGTGGTCGGCGAGCGGATGCAGCACTACCGTCGTGTCCTGCCGGGCCTCCACGACTTCGTCCAGGTAGCAAATCGCGCCCTCGCGCACCGCCCGGGTTAGCGGACCGTCCACCCACACCGTCTCGTCGCCGCGCAGGAGATATCGACCGACAAGGTCTGCGGTGGTGAGGTCGTCGTGGCAGGCGACGGTGATCAGCGGCCGGCCGAGGTCGTAAGCCATCGCTTCGACGAAGCGGGTCTTGCCGCAACCCGTCGGCCCCTTCAGGACGAGTGCCAGACCCTGGCGATAGGCCGCCTTGAATATGGCCTCTTCGTTGCCGACCGCCTTGTAGTAGGGCCGCATGCTCTCCGCCTCCGGGGTAGCGCCGTTCCGGTAAGCGAGGCCGGACGAGTTGGCCATAGCGTCCCTTCTGCCACCCGCTACACCGCGGTGATTGGAGCCTAATCGGAACAGATGTTTGTTTCAAGTGCGCTGAAGTGCGGGTACTCTGCATGGTTGCGTCTCGGCGCTGACGTGCCAACTGCTTTCTGGGACAGGCCATCAGGGAGAAGTTCGCACGATCAGGCGTTCGTCATGGCACCCTCCGGCGGACCTCTGCCGAGCGTAGCGCGGACCGGAAAAGAGGTCCGATCACACCGGCAAGTTGATCCGGGCGCGCGATCGTCGCGTGCGCGGCGCTGCCGAACGCCCTGCGCAGCGATCGCACGTCGGTTCCCGCGCCGATCGTCAGGCATACGCAGCCGGTGCCCCGACGGCGGGCCTCGGTCAGAGCGCGGCGCGCGTCAGCGGCGCCGTAGGCCAGCTCGTATCCGTGGTCGTATGCGAGGCCGTCGGACACCACCACCAACAGCCGGCGCGACGTACCTCCGCGGGCCTCCAAGACCGCCGAGCCGTGGCGGATGGCCGCGCCGAGGCGGGAGTACGCGCCAGGTTCCAGGCTGTTCAGCCGGCGCATGACTTGGGCGTCCAGGGGGTCGTCGAATCGCTTGACGGGCACCACACTGACCGCACGCCGGCCATGCGAGTAATACGCGTAGAGCGCCACCCGGTCACCGAGGTCGTGCAGTGCGACAGTGAGGTTGGCCACCGCCGCACGCTGTTGTTCGTGCACCGTCCGCCCCACCGTTCCGGGCTCCGCCGCCGACCCCGACACATCGAGAAGGAGCAGCACCGACAGGTCACGCCTGCGCCGCAGGCTGTCGAGGTACACCGCTTCGTCGGGCACCGATCCGGACCGCACCTGGACGCGGGCTTCGACCGCCGCGTCGATGTCGATGTCGTCGCCCTGCGACTGCCGGTGGCGGCGGTGCAAACCCATGCCGAGGCGTGACAGCGGGCGCCGCATCGCGATGGCGTCGTCGATCGCCTGGGTGGCGGATGCCTTAATCTTCGGCTCAACCTCCCGCACGGTGCACCACGCGGGCCGGTAGCTCTTGCGGGTGACGTCCCATTCCGCATACGTCACGCCGTTCGCGGCGGTTCGGAGTTCATGATCGTTCAGGTCCTGGCTCGGCGTCGAGGCCAGCGACACCACCGCATGCACACCGCGGTTCGAGGAGTTTGTGCGATGCGTCGGGGTATCCGCGCCGGGCGGTCCGCCGCCGCTACCGGTCTTACGCGCCGACGACAGCATCTTCTTCAACCACTTGCCGATGAAGCCGCCGCCGCCAACCGGGCTGGTGAACACATCGGGATCGTCGGAATCGTCGAGTTCGCGGTCATCGAACTCTTCTAGATCCTGCGCGCCGGGACCGCGCGGGACATGGCGCGGGTCCGCCTCATCCTGTTGTTTGGCCACTCGGGAGCACGCGGCCAGCACCTTGTCCGCGCGGATCGCGCCGAAGCCGGGCGCCGGATCGTCGATCGCGGCCCGCCCGGCGGCAAGGCTCAGCGAATCGGCGGGCGAGTGACTGCGACTCGCGATGTCGCGGTTTCCCACCGACGCCAAGACGGGTGGTAACAGGTCACCATTGCTGACCAGTGCGCGGTGACCCTCAACCGACAGATAGCGTCTGGCCAGCCGGGGGTGGCGGACCAGGAGGCGCACGACGTCAGGATCCAGGCTGCCGGCGGCGATCATCGACGCCTGTACGGCAATCGCCTCGAGTTTCGCGCGGGGTCGCGCGGAAGGATCGACGTAGATCGTCTGGCCGTCCGTCCACGGGGGTTGACCCGGTGTCAGTTCGGCAACCGCCACGGCTCGGCCCGCCAGTGCAGAAGCGAGCATGCTTAAGCCCTGCGACTGGTCACCATGAGCGTCGTCATCCACGCTCAACCTCCGAACCACGCAGGACCTCGTTGACCAAATATCTGTTCCACCGTAAAGTCCGGTTCCACCGCGGTCAATCAGATTTAGCCGGCCGCCATAGTTATTTAGGAGCGCGTTGTGATTGACTTCACCGGCCGGGTGGCAGTGGTCACCGGAGCCGGCCGTGGACTAGGTCGGCTGTACGCACTGGACCTGGCGCGCCGAGGCGCCGCAGTGGTGGTCAACGACCTCGGCGGCACAATGCGTGGCCTCCCCGGTGAAGGCGCCAACTCCAGCATCGCCGACGACGTGGTCGACGAGATCAAGAGGACGGGTGGCACGGCGATCGCTTCCTACGACTCGGTCGCCAGCCCCGAGGGCGGCCAAGCGATCGTGGACGCGGCCCTGGACGCATTCGGGCGGCTCGACGCGGTCATCAGCAACGCGGGAATCTTCGGCAGCGTGCCATTCGAAGACCTCTCACTCGACGAGTGGACTCGAATGCTCCGCGTGCATCTCGACGGCGGCTTCTACCTGTCCCAGCCCGCCTATCGCGTGATGAAAAAGAACGGCGGCGGACGATTCGTATTCATCTCGTCCTCGGCCGGGATCTTCGGTCAGCCGATGGAGGCCCACTATGCCGCGGCGAAAGCCGGCCTTGTGGGGCTGACAAACGTCATCGCGATCGAGGGGGAAGCGCACGGAATACTCGCCAATTCCGTTATGCCAACCGGCTTCTCGCGTATGGTCACCGAGACGGTGGGCGACGAGAAATTCCTCGCCGAATCCGGCTTCATGCGGGCCATCCGGCCAGAACTCGTCGTGCCGCTGGTGACGTTCCTGGCGAGCAGCTCCTGCACGTTCACGCACCGCAACTATTCCGCCTCCGCCGGACGCTACGCCCGCGTGTTCGTCGGCCTGAGCGAAGGCTGGCTGGCAGACGCCGAAAGTGAACCGACGGCGGAGGACATCGAAGCGCACCTCGAGCAGATATCGGCCACGGAGAAATTCTTCGTGCCCACGTCGATCGTGGATGAGGTGCTGGAAGTGTGTGAGCGACGCGGCATCAGCGCGATGCCCGACAACGCCGATGTGGCATTCCCTGAACCCGAACGCAATAGGGGCTGACCTTTGCCGGCCGCGATCGCCACGGGCGTTGTTGACCAAAAATCTGCTCAACCGTAGAGTCCGGCTAGACGACCAGCCAGCGTCAACGGCCAGAGCCAAGGACCAGAGTCAAGGACCAGTGGACTTCTCTTATCCCGCGGAAGTGGAACAGTTCCGCACCGAGCTGCGCGACTGGCTGTCCGCGAATCTGACCGATGAGCTGGTGGCGGCCCGCCGGCCCACCGGCCGCGATGACGCGGCATTCGAAATGCTGCGCGCCTGGAACCGGACGATGGCCGACGCGGGGTGGGCCGCCGTTTCCTGGCCGCGCGATTACGGTGGCCGCGGAGCAACGGTCCTCGAGCAACTGGTCTACACCGAGGAAACCACGCGCGCCCGGGCTCCCATGCCGCTCAACGTCATTGGGATGAACAACATCGCTCCGGCGATCATGCAGTACGGTACCGAGTCCCAGAAGCTCACGCTGCTTCCCCGCATGATGCGCGCCGACGACATCTGGTGCCAGGGGATGTCGGAGCCCGAAGCGGGCTCCGATCTCGCGGCGCTGCGCACTCGCGCGGTCCGTGATGGCGATGACTTCGTCGTTAATGGGCAGAAAATCTGGACCTCGCTCGGGCATCGGGCGGACTGGTGTCAGCTATACGTGCGCACCGATCCCGATGCCCCGAAACACCAGGGGATCTCCTGCCTGATCGTCGATATGAAGCTGCCCGGCATCGAGGCTCGTCCGCTGGTCACGCTCAACGGCGACGCCGATTTCGCCGAGGTGTTCTTTCACGACGTGCGGGTGCCCGCCGACGCTTTGCTCGGACCGCTGAATGCTGGTTGGCAGGTGGCGACGACCACGCTCAGCCATGAGCGCGCCGGCGCCGCTCGGTTGTACACAGAGATGCAGGCAAGGCTCGAAGAGTTGGTGGACGATTTCGCCGCGGCCGGCGCCGGCGGGCACAGCGCCCTCGAAGACCCCGTGACCCTGCGGCGACTTGGTGAAATCGCCGTCCGCATCAAGTATCTCGAAGTGCTTTGCCAGCGGTCGATCTCGGCGACACTGCACGGCGGCTCGGAAATTACCGCCTTCGGGTCGGCCAGCCTCGCCAAGACCGTTTGGGGTGAGATCGGGCAGGACCTGGCCGCCCTGGCCTTTGACGTACTGGGCACCCGGGGCGCGGGCGCGACGTGGGCGAACTACCGCCTGACGTCGCGCTCGCTGACCATCGCGGGCGGCACGAGTCAGATAAATAAGAACATCACCGCGCAACGCGTACTCGGGTTGCCTCGCAAATGAACCTCGAACTCACCGACGAGCAGGTGGCGCTGCGCGACACCACGAGGCGTTTTCTTGCCGAAAAGGCGCCGATTTCAGGCCACGTGCGACAGCTGCTCGACGATCCGACCGGCACGACCGAAGCGGTGTGGCGTGGTCTCGCAGATCTCGGGACAACCGGGCTGCTGGTGCCGGAAGAATATGGCGGCGCGGGGATGACGATGGTCGAGGCCGGCATCGTCGCCGAAGAACTCGGCGCGGGCCTGCATCCAGGCCCGTGGTTGTCGACCGCTGTCGCCGCCACGCGAGCACTGACCCGTCTCGGCACGAAAGACACTGAGACAGAAGCCAAGGCCAAACTGCTGACCGGGATCGCGGACGGCACCACGATCGCGACCGTCGGCTTCCTGGATTTCGAGAACACCTGCGTCACCGCGGCCAGGTTGGGTGGCGACGTCGTGTTGCGGGGCGAGATCGAAGCGGTGCCAGACGCCGGGGCGGCCGGCGTGCTGTTAGCGGTCGCCGACGATTCCGAAGGCATGGGGCTCTTCGCGGTGCAGACCGACTCGTCCGGTATTTCGGTGGCGTCCGAGCGCGGTATCGACCAGACCCGCAAGCAGTTTCGTGTCACGCTTGACGCGGTGCCCGCACACCGACTGGCGGCGGCTGCACCGGACGACATAGCGGCGGTGGTCGACGACGTGCTGATCGCCGCTGCCGCCGACGCGCTCGGCGCCGCGCGGGCAATCATGGACCTGGCCGTCGAATACGCCAAAGCCAGGAGACAATTCGGGCAGGTGATCGGCTCGTTCCAAGCGGTCCAGCATCTGTGTGTCGACATGTTCGAGACAGTCGAGCTGGCCCGCAGCGGTGTGATCCATGCGCTCTGGGCCTCTGACGTGCAGGCCGCGCCACCCGGCGAGCGGCACCAGGCCGCACTGCGGGCGAAGGCGTTCGCCGGGCGGCTGGCCACCGTGGGCGACACAGCCATCCAGGTGTTCGGCGGCATCGGATACACCTGGGAACACGATGCTCATCTTTACCTCAAGCGCCTGCTGAGCTGGAGCGAACTTCTCGGCAGCTCCGACCAGTACCTCACCGAACTCGGTGCGCAGCTTACGAAGAGCGGCAGCCGTTAGGAGCGCAACCATCGACATCACATACCTCCTCACCGCCACCCGCTCGGCGCGCAAGACGCTGGACCTGGACACGCCCGTCGACCTCGCCGACATCCGGGAGTGCCTGCGCATGGGGTTGCAGGCCGCCAACGGCTCGAATCAGCAGAACTGGCGGTGGCTGGTCGTCTCTGACCCCGCGTTGCGGGACAAGATCGCCGAGCTGTACCGCAAGGCCTATCTGCTGAGAGTCGGCGGGCAACTGTTCGCCGACAAGATGCCGGCCGGCACCCCCGAGACCCGCCTCATGTCGTCGACGGAGTGGTTGGTCGTGAACATGGCGAAGGTGCCGTTGCTGGTAATCCCTTGCTACGAGGCATACCTGCCGCGCGTCGACGGCGACGAATCGTTTCACCTGGCAACGTTATACGGCTCGATCTTCCCGCCGGTGTGGAACTTTCAGTTGGCCCTGCATACCCGGGGTTACGGGACCTGCATCACGACACTGCACCTGCACTACGAAGCCGAAGTCCGCCAACTGCTGGGGATCCCGGAGACCTACGTCCAGGGTTGCCTGCTGCCCGTGGGCCGGCTCCGCGCCGGACACAAGTTCCGGCCGGCGGTTCGGCGGCCCGTGGACGAGGTGGTCGCGTTGGACCGTTGGGATGGACCTCCCCTTTAGAATGGGTCCGTCGCGGCTGTAAGCAGCGCGTTTCCTTGCGGGCAGTCTGATAGCCTTTAACAAACATTTGGTCGGCGGGAGGACTGGCTAGCCATGGCCAAAGCCGATGCACTGGCGAAGGGCCGAAGGCCGGCAGCCGATCGAGCGGATCAACGCAGCGCCGACGACTCGGGGACGCGCCGGACCGAGATCCTGCAGACCGCGGCGTCGTTGATCGCCTCCTCTGGACTGCGAACGTCGTTGCAGGAAATCGCCGACGCGGCAGGCATTCTCCCCGGAAGCTTGTATCACCATTTCGAGTCCAAAGAGGCGATCCTCGTCGAGCTGATCCACCGTTACCAGGACGATCTGAACCGTATCGGGCTAGTCGCCCAGGCGAGATTGGACGAACCCGACTCGCGACCGGTGTCCGAGAAGATCATCGAGCTGGGGTCGGCGATCGCCAACTGTGCCGTGCGGCATGGGGCGGCCCTGCAGATGTCGTTCTACGAAGGACCGAGCGCCGATCCCGAGCTGATGAAGCTGACCCAGCAGCAGCCCACCGCGGTTCAGGAGGCGATGTTGCAAACGCTGCGCGCCGGCAGGTGGAGCGGGTATATCAAACCCGACATCGACCTTCCCACGCTGGCCGACCGTATCTGCCAGACCATGCTGCAGGTCGGGCTCGACGTCATGCGCCACACTTCTTCCGCGGACCAGGTCGCCGAGCTGCTGTGCCGAATCATCTTGCAAGGGTTGGCGGCTCGGCCACCCACCGATGCAGCATTAGATCGGTCCAACGCCTTCGCGGCAGCACATCACGTCATCGAGACGTGGGCCGACTACAGCGACGCCGATCCCAGCGACAAAGCGGCCCATGTCCGTGCGGTGGCACGAACGGAGTTCGGCCGCAAAGGCTATGAAGTCACCACCATCAGGGACATCGCATCGGCGGCGGGTCTTGGTACCGGAACCGTCTATCGCGTGATCGGATCCAAGGACGAACTGCTCGCCTCGATCATGGAATCCTTCGGGAGGAAAGTTGAGGCGGGTTGGGTCGGCGTGCTGCACTCGGATGCCACGCCCACCGAGAAGTTGGACGCGCTGAGCTGGGTCAACGTCAATGCGCTGGATCAGTTCTCCGACGAGTTCAGGATTCAGCTTGCCTGGATGCGGCAATCGCCGCCGGACGCGCACAACCCAGGGTGGTCGTATGCGACGCGACTTCGGCAGATGAAATCACTGCTCTCCGAAGGAATCCGGTCAGGCGAGATCCGTGTTGACACTCGCTCTACCGCGATGCTGGCGCGATGCGTCATCGGCCTGCAGTGGATACCGGAGAACATTCTTCGCTCCGTCGGAAAACGCGCGGCGCTGGTGCACGTCCGTGACACCGTCTTGCGCGGTGCCGCAGTTCGCAGCCGATAACATCGGCCGACTTTGTACCGGGTATTGAACCTAATAACTGTTCTTCATACAGTAGGGCAGTTAGTAATGGCCCCCTGAGAGGAACTCAATGACTGTTATGGATCGGTTGCGCTATGACGGCAAGCGGGCGCTTGTCGTTGGCGGCGCGACGGGCATGGGCGCCGCGGCGGCCAAATCAGCGGCCGAACTCGGCGCCGAGGTCGTGGTGATGGATTACGCGCCGGTGAGCTATGACGTCGCCCAGGCTCTGCAGGTCGACTTGCGCGACCCCGCTTCGATCGACTCCGCGCTCGAGCAGGTCAATGGACCGGTCCATGCCCTGTTCTCCGCCGCCGGGATTGCCGAGGGGTCGGACCTGATGAAGATCAACTTCATCGGCCACCGCTATGTCATCGAGCGCCTGCTCGACACAGACCAGCTGTCCTCGGGCTCGGCGATCTGTTTCATCTCCTCTGTGGCCGGCATGGGGTGGGAGAACGATCTTCCGCTGCTGACGGACTTCCTGGCGACGCCCGACTACGCGGCGGCCCAAGAATGGGTATCAGCGCACGAAGCAGAGGGCATCATCCACTACGGCTTCAGCAAAAAGGCGGTCAATGCCTACGTGGCAACACAGGGCTATCCCCTGCTGAAGAAGGGCATCCGGATCAACGCGATTTGCCCGGGTCCCACCGACACGCCGTTGGCCCAGGCCAACGCCGACTTGTGGCTTACCTTCGCGCAGGACTACCGCGATGAAACCGGCTCCAAGGTCCACACTCCGGAGCAGATGGGCGACGTGATGTGCTTCCTCAACAGCGCCGCCGCCTTTGGCATCAACGGGATCACGGTGCTGGTGGACTATGGGCACACGATGGCGTCGCTTACCGGCGCATTCCCGCCCGGCAAGCCCATCATCGATCTGATCATGGGCCGCGTCTCGCTTTCGTAACTTTTCGGAGCGGTACCGTCGGTTGGTATGGCACGCATCATCGTCATCGGCGGCCACGGGAAAGTCGCACTGCAACTGGCCCGCATCCTGACCGAGCGCGGCGACGAGGTGACTTCGGTCTTCCGCAATCCCGACCACTCCGACGACGTCGCCGCGACAGGCGCCGAGCCGTTGCAGGCCGATATCGAGCAGCTCGACACCGGCGCGCTGGCCGGTCTGCTGGCCGGGCACGACGCGGTCGTCTTCTCCGCCGGGGCCGGCGGCGGCAACCCGGCGCGGACCTACGCCGTCGACCGGGACGCCGCGATCCGGGTGATCGATGCTGCCGCGCAGGCGGGCGTGCGGCGGTTCGTCATGGTGTCGTACTTCGGCGCAGGTCCAGATCACGGTGTGGCGCAAGACGATCCGTTCTTCCCGTACGCGGAGGCCAAGGCCGCCGCGGATGCCCATCTACGTGCCAGCGAGCTGAATTGGACCGTGCTGGGACCGGGCCGGCTCACGCTCGAACCGGCGACGGGCAGCATCGCAGTCGGCGAAGGGAAGGGCCAAGTGTCGCGTGCGGATGTCGCGCTGGTCGTAGCCGCCGCGCTGGCGGACGACTCGACCATCGGCCGAACCATCGAGTTCAACAACGGTGATGTCCCGATCGCCGACGCCCTGGCAGGCTGACCTGGGCGGCAGAGTAATCTGAACGGCGCAGCTAGTCTGCCGTCGCCCCAGCACGCGGCGCCGGCATCGAGCGAGGCATGTTACAGATGCATCGCGAGAGGGAACCCGGTGAGAATCCGGGACTGTCCCGCAGCGGTATGCAGGAACGACCGCCGTCAACAGCACTGGTCAGCCCGACCGGGAAGCGATGGCCACTAGGAACCCTGCCCGGCTCCTCAGCGGCCCATTCTGGGCCGCATCGTCGACCGGGCGGAGCACCACCCGGTGCATGCCTGCGAGTCCGAAGACCTGCCAGCTGTGCCGGGCGCGCCGCGTCCGGCGGCTCATCGCCTCGTGGAATGGGCGCATGGCTGCAGCCGTTGCGGCTTGTGTACCAAAGGTGCGCATCGCAATCCGGATCGGCTGCACGTCCGCCGGCGGTGACCACCACGTCGATTGAAGGACGAATTCATGACCCCTACAGCATTCACCGCCACGGTTACCGGCTCCCCGCGCATCGGCCCGAAACGCGAACTCAAGCGCGCGACCGAGGGCTACTGGGCCGGACGGACCGGCCGATCGGAGCTGGAGTCCGTCGCCGCTACCTTGCGCCGCGACATGTGGTCGGGCCTGGCCGCCGCCGGCCTGGACTCGGTACCGGTGAACACCTTTTCCTACTACGACCAGATGCTCGACACGGCGGTGATGCTCGGCGCGCTGCCGTCCCGGGTCGCACAAGTCCCCGACGACCTGGACCGATACTTCGCCGCCGCGCGCGGCAACGACGACGTCGCGCCCCTGGAAATGACCAAGTGGTTCGACACCAACTACCACTACCTGGTTCCCGAAATCGGGCCCGACACCAAGTTCGCGCTCAACCCGGACAAGGTGCTCTCTGAGCTGAAAGAGGCCCTCGAGCAGGGCATTCCGGCGCGCCCGGTGGTCATCGGGCCGGTCACCTTCCTGCTGCTGAGCAAGGGCGTCAACGGCGGTGGCGCACCGGTCGAGCGCCTGCGGGAGCTGGTGCCGATCTACTCCGAACTGTTGTCGCTGCTCGCCGACAACGGCGCCCAGTGGGTGCAGCTCGAGGAGCCGGCGCTGGTGACCGACATCTCCCCCGACGCGCCCGCCCTGGCCGAGGCCGTGTACAACGCGCTGGGCGCCGTCAGCAACCGGCCCGCGATCTACGTCGCCACCTACTTCGGGGACCCCGGCGCGTCGTTAGCGGGGCTGGCCCGCACGCCCGTCGAGGCAATCGGCGTCGACCTGGTGTACGGCCCGAACACGGCTGTCGCGGCGGTGCCCGAGCTCGCAAACAAGACCCTGGTGGCCGGCGTCGTCGACGGACGCAACATCTGGCGCACCGACCTGGAGGCGGCGCTGGGCAAGCTGGCGACGCTGCTGGGTTCGGCGGGCACGGTTGCCGTTTCGACGTCGTGCTCGACCATGCATGTGCCATATTCGCTGGAACCGGAAACCGACTTGGACGACGCCCTTCGGAGCTGGCTGGCGTTCGGACAGGAGAAGGTCGCAGAGGTGGTGACGCTGGCGCGCGCCCTCCACGACGGACGCGACGCGGTCGCCGACGAGATCGCGGCATCCAACGCCGCCGTGGCGTCCCGCAAGAAGGACCCGCGGCTGCACAACGGGCAGGTCCGCGCCCGCATCGACTCGATCGTCGCGTCGGGCGCGCATCGCGGCGACGCGGCCGAGCGCCGCGCTAGCCAGGATGCGCGGCTGCACCTGCCGCCGCTGCCGACCACGACCATCGGCTCCTACCCGCAGACCACGGCGATCCGCAAGGCGCGCGCTGCGCTGCGGTCCGGTGAGATCGACGAGGCCGAATACAACCGCAGGATGAAGGCCGAGATCGCGGACGTCATCAAGCTGCAGGAAGACCTCGGCCTGGACGTGCTGGTGCACGGTGAGCCGGAGCGCAACGACATGGTTCAGTACTTCGCCGAGCAGCTGGAGGGCTTCTTCGCCACGCAGAACGGCTGGGTCCAGTCCTACGGCAGCCGCTGCGTGCGGCCGCCGGTCCTCTACGGCGACGTCGTCCGGCCGCACCTGATGACGGTCGAGTGGATCACCTACGCGCAGTCGCTGACCGACAAGCCGGTGAAGGGCATGTTGACTGGGCCGGTCACGATCTTGGCCTGGTCGTTCGTCCGTGACGACCAGCCGCTGGCCGACACCGCCAACCAGGTGGCGCTGGCGATTCGTGATGAGACCGTCGATCTGCAGTCCGCCGGCATCGCGATAATCCAGGTCGACGAGCCCGCGCTACGTGAGCTGCTGCCGCTGCGCCGCACACAGCAGGACGACTACTTGCGTTGGGCCGTAGGCGCTTTCCGATTGGCCACTTCCGGCGTCGCTGACTCGACGCAGATCCACACCCACCTTTGCTACTCGGAGTTCGGTGAGGTCATCGGGGCGATTGCCGACCTGGACGCCGACGTCACGTCCATCGAGGCGGCGCGCTCACACATGGAGGTGCTGGACGACCTGAACTCGGTCGGCTTCGCCAACAGCGTCGGCCCGGGCGTGTACGACATCCACTCGCCGCGGGTGCCGAGCACCAACGAAATGGCGACGTCGCTGCGCGCCGCGTTGAAAGCCGTGCCGGCACAACGGTTGTGGGTCAACCCCGATTGCGGCCTGAAGACCCGCTCCGTCGACGAGGTGACCGCCTCGCTGCAGAACATGGTCGCCGCGGCGCAGGAGGTCCGGGTGGGAGCCTAAGGCTTCTCTGCGGGCTCGGGCAGCACCTGGACCGGCACCTCGTCGTCCCAGGGCTGCCGCGTCACCATGTCGGCCACCCGGACATAGCCGTGCTCGAACTCACCGGTGGCCGCATCCACCAGCCGGTAGGCCTGGGTCTGCTTGTGGATCGGCTGCGCATCGAGTAGCACGACCCGCACCTCGCCGGGCGCGAAGCCGCAGCGTTGCTGCATCGCGGTGATCAGCTGCTCGTTGTGCATGTGGCCGTCGCCGAAATTCCACCCGAGGGCTGTGCTGCAGATGCGTTCGCCGTCGGTGATGACGTAGTCGTCCTCGTTCTGGCCCGCCATCGCCCGATGCGCCAAAGTGAACAGCGCCCTGCCGTGACTGTTCATGGCACGGAACGCGTATCCGAGATACATCGCGGTCTGCGCTTGGTCCTCGCCGAAGTACCGCTCCAGCTGAGCCTGCGGCATGCTGGCGATCGAGACGATGTTGTGGTTGATCTTCTTGTCCGCCGAGGGTTTGATGCACCACAGGGTGGTGTCCCAGTTGCCGGCGTAATAGCGCATGCCCGGCAAAAACGAGATTTTCCGCGGGAACAGGTTGCCCGCGATCACGATCCCGGCGATGAAGGCGATGAAAATCGCCACCGGCACAGGGTGTTTCAGGTCGGTCAGACCGAGCTTGGCGTGGCCGACGAACAACGACAGCACGCCGAAGATCATGAACACGTTCCATTCCAGCGGGACCCCCATCGGGATGGCCGTCAAGATCCCCAAGTGGAAGATCACCATGATCGTCGCGGCCACCGTGGTCGGCCAGCCGCCGTGCGAGAAGAACAGCACGACGGGCACGCACATTTCGACGAAAGTGCTGATGTGGGCGAAGATCCGCGCCAATCGTCCGGGCCGCAGGTCGTCCGGGAACTTCTCGAAGAACATCCGCTTGATGAACCGGGGCCGGAAAAGCGGGTTGTTGGACATCATCGTCGACATCACGAACGGGAAGTGTTTGTTGAGCTTCGACATCGCCGCGCCCATCCAGATCACCAGGAATACCAGCTTGGCGGCGATGACCATGTCGACACCGCCGAACAGAAACGTCACCGTCAGCGTTGCGTAGACCTCGCCGCGCGCGGCCAGGAATATGACCTTGTCGCGCAGCCCCAACACGGCCAGCAGCACAAGGATTACCCAGATCCTCCACTCTGGCAGCAGCCCGACCTTGGTGCCCAGCTCCGGCACCGGGCCGGTGCCATCGGCGAAGAGCGCCCCAAACGTCATCAACAGCAGCGCCGCGTACAGAGCGATGTCTATCAGGGTGCGGGCAGTGCCCTTGGTAAACGGGACGCGACTCGGCCACGGTGGCAGCCGGATGGTGTCGGGGCGTAGCCAGTACAAGATCGACCCCATCGGCGGGAAGAACCGGTTGTTCAACGGCCCGAAGCCGCAGCCCAGTCCGATCACCTCGAACAGCATCGTGTAGAGCACGACCTTCTGGAACACGATCGGCTCCGAGTACCACGATGCGACTTTCGTGAAGCCCGCCAACCCGTCAGTGGTTGCCACTGAGAGCACCCAGGCGAACAGGATGTAGAGCAGGATTTTGAAGACATAGAACAGGTGCAGTACGACCGGCGTACCGAAGCCCACCTCGGCCCAGTGCCTGGCCATCGGGCGGATCTTTTCGCTGCGGGTGCCCTTGCTCCACTCGGCGAGGTCGATCTGCGGCATCTCGGGCTGGAGGAATCCCATGGACGTCAGACTAAAACGCGTTCTAGATGCGTGCGCACGGTTCGCACGCCTTTGCAACGGCTTGCCTGGCGGGACCAGCCACAGCGACAACGCGGCACTAACATCTGGGCTACCGTCAAACGGGGTCGGCGTTTCGCAGTCCGCACTACCTGGTAACGGCTTAGGAGATGGCCATCATGCGCAGACTTCGGTTTTTCGTGCTGGCGATGATTGCTGGTGTGTCACCGATCGCGTTCGTAGTCACGAGCGGCGCCGCGAACCCTGTTGCGAAAGCCCAAGCACCCTCGCCGGGTGATTCGTGCACGGTGTTGCACGCGACCACCCAGGACGCCAACGGCCGAACCATGTGGTGCAACCCAACGATGACCGGCAATCACAGCCTGGTGTGGCAGTACGGCGGACCCAGCTAGCCGTCAGGTTCGACCCGCTGGGCCGCCAGTACGGCATGGGCTTCGAGACTGTCTGCCAACGGCTTTCGACGCTGCAAGGCCGGAAATCTCTCAAAGCGACGAGCGGCCACGGCATTTCATTTCAGCCGCCGGCCTGGGCTGCGATCTTGCCCACGCCGAGCCCGCGGTCGGTGTAGCTTGCTGCTGGGGCGGCACAAACTGAGGAGCCAGTCGTGGCGGAGTTCGACTATTGCGTCGTTGGAGCGGGATTCGCAGGTTTGACCGCCGCGCTGCGGTTGAAACAAGCGGGGCGCTCGGTGGCTTTGCTGGAGGCGCGTGACCGGGTCGGCGGTCGCACGTTCACCGTAACTCGCGACGACGGGCTGTGGGTCGATCGCGGCGGCGCGTGGATCGGGCCAGGCCAGGACCGGGTCTATGCGCTGATGAACGAGTTCGGTGTATCGGAATACAAGCAGTACAACGACGGCGAAGCAATGATGATCGTCGACGGGAAGAAGCACCGCTACGGCGGCACGATCCCATGGACGATGAGCCCGTGGGCGGTAGCCAACCTTGGTGTTGGCCTGCTCCAGGCGGAACAGATGTGCAAATCGCTTCCCCGCGAAGCCCCGTGGGAGGCGAAGAAGGCCGCCGAGTGGGACCGGATCAGCATCGCGGAATGGCTTGAGAAGAGCGTGATGTCCAAGGCCGCCCGCGAAATGCTCGACACGGCCTTGGCCGGCCCCTACACCACAGCCGCGTCAGAGACGTCGTTGTTGTGGATGCTGCTGCAGCAGGGCTCAGCCGGCGGTCCCACTATCGGCGGTCCCACCTTTGTCATTTCCGGCAAGGGCGGCGCCCAGGATGCCCGCCCGGTCGGTGGGATGGGTGCTATCTACCGACCGATGGTCGCCGAACTGGGGGATGCGCTGCATCTGTCGCAGCCGGTGCGGCACATCGCGCAGGACGCTGAAGGCGTGACAATCCGCAGCGATGACGTGGCGCTGCGGGCACACCGCGCGATCGTGGCGATTCCGCTGGCGATCGCAAACACGATCAGCTACGAGCCAGTGCTGCCGGTGGACCGCTCACTACTGCATCAACGGATGCCCGGGGGCGCGGTCATCAAGATCTCCATCTTCTACGACGAGCCGTTCTGGCGCGCCGATGGGCTGTCCGGCCAGTCGGTGCGGCCCGGAAGCCCGGCGACGCTAACCATCGACGCCTGTACGGACACCGGCGAACCGGGGATCATGTCTGTGATCACCGAGGGACCCGCCGCGCGTCAACTGGGACGGCTCGACGAGGCCGACCGCAAGGCCACGGTCGTGCGCGAACTGGTCGACCGGTTCGGCGAAAAGGCCAGCGCACCCGTCGAGTTCCACGAGCAAGACTGGTCCAAAGAGCGCTATTCCGGTGGCGGGATGATCAGTCACGCGCCACCAGGTGTGCTGACGGAGTTCGGCCACGCACTGCGTCCGCCGTGTGGTCGCATCCATTGGGCCGGCACCGAGAGTTCGGCCACCATGTGCGGGTGGATCGATGGCGCGATTCGCTCCGGAGAGCGCGCGGCGGCCGAAGTGATGGCAGCAGAAGCCGCGGCGATCGGCTGAACGGCATCAATGGTGGAAGCGCCCATCACTTGGCCTGCTTCACCGGGGGCCGGTAGAAGATCAGCAACTGGCCGATGGCCCCGGCGAGGCCCAGCCCCACCGACAGCAGCAGACCAGCCCAGCCGTCGCACCAGTTCTTTCCGAAAATCAGCCAATCCAGGCTGAGCCTGCCGGGACCTATCGTGGCC
>DATMMZ010000179.1:0-4162 GCA_035569455.1 Mycobacterium sp.
GATTATCCGCCGCGCGTGCTGCATCACCCACCACCGAACGTGCTTCTGGTTAACGGGCTCGCGCTCCTTGGGGTCCTCGAGCAGGTTGATGATGCGGGCGAACCCGAGCGGCATCTCCGGATCGTGGAAGTGCTGCTGGCGCTTGAAGCTCACCTTGAATTGGCTCCACTTGACCGCGTGCAGCTCCTCGTTGAGCCAGACCATGCAGCCCTCGCGAGATGACGTCTCCCGACCGGTGAAGAACTCGTGCTGGTCGATCCCGTCGATGATCCGATCGGCGGGGGGCTCGCATCCTGCCCACCGCAGCAGCGTCGGGAACATGTCGGTCACGTGCACCATCTCGTTGCTCTCCCGAACGGGCACCCTGCCCGGCCAGCGGATCAGGCACGGTGTGCGGATCCCACCCTCGGCGGAACTGAAATACGACCCGTCGAAGAAGCCGGCGGTGCCGCGGCCCAGTAAGTGGTCCTCGGGACCGTTGTCGCCGGCGAAGACGACGATGGTGTGATCGGCGACACCCAACTCGTCCAGGTAGTCGAGGATGCTGCCGAAGTCGTGGTCGAGCATCATCAGGCAGTCACCCCACTCGCCATTGGTGCTTTTGCCCACGAACTCCGCGCGCGGAACCATGGGGAAGTGCATCAGCGAGTGGTTGTGGTACAGGTAGAACGGCTTGTCGGCCTGCACGCTGCGCTTCATGAACGCCTTTGCCCGCCGGTCATATTCGGCGTCCATCTCACCTTTGAGCGCCACGGTCAGCTGCTGATCGGTGGCGCGTACTCCGTGCTCTCGCGTGCCGTCATGCATGTACGAGTAGCCGTCGCGCTCACCGTCGTACCACGGGTCGTCCGGCCACAGGCATTCGTCGTACGTGCGTAACGGGCCGTACCATTCGTCGAAGCCGTGATCGGTGGGCCACCGACCGTCTTCGGCCCCGATGTGCCACTTGCCGTAACACGCTGTGGCGTACCCGGCCTCGGACAAAATGTCTGCCATCGTGCGCTCCCAGGCGACGATGCCGCCGTCGTTTCCACCCAGCGCAATAGTGTGATTGCCGGAGCGGATGGGGTAGCGGCCGGTCATGAGCGCCGAACGTGTTGGCGTGCACTGCGGTTCGACGACAAAGTGAGAAAGCCTTAGTCCCTCTTCGGCGAACTGGTCGATGCGCTTGGTTTCGGCGCCGCGCAACATTCCGCCGCCGAAGCAGCCAAGCTCACCAAGGCCGAGGTTATCGACATGAAAGTAAACGATATTCGGTCGGTTAGCCACGATGTTCCTCGCAATCGTTATCGGTTCGGATGGTTGGTTGCATAACCTGTCAGGGGCTCGAGTCCGCTGGGGGACGCAGAATCGTCGTCGTCAGGGCGCACCGATCACCCCGGTAGCGAACGGCTTCCAAGTCGAATGGGGTCCCGTCCTCGAGGAAGGTGAGGCGGTGCATGAGCAGTAGCGGTGCGCCCGGTCGGATCGCCAGCAGCTTCGCGGTTTCCGCGTCGGCGGCGACTGCCTCCGTGGTGACCTCTGCCCACCCAAGCCTCACACCGAGTTCGCGCTCGATCAGGCTGAACAGATCCGCGCTGTGCAGATCGGCGCCCAACAGCACCGGGATCGCCTCGGGGCGAAGGGAACTGGTGTCCAGCGACAGCGGAAGCCCGCCCACTGAACGCAACCGTTCCACGAAAGCGATGGGGCTGCCTTCGGGCACCGCCAGCTTGCCGGCGACGAATGGCGTCGCGACCGACTCGCGAACAGACAGCACACGATTGTCGACCGGCAGGTGATAGCCCGCCATCGACTCGGCGAGCCCCTCGAGCCGGTCGAGGTGCTGGCGCAGCTTTGCCCCGGTGACGAAGGTGCCCGCACCCTGCACGCGGGTGACCAAGCCCTCGGCCCGCAGCAGGTCCAGCGCCTGTCGAATCGCGTTGCGGCTGACACCCAGCTCGGCGGCCAGCGTCGACTCCGGGGGCAGCGCCGGGCTGGCCGCGGCCAGGCCACCGAACGCACCTTCCATGATCTGGCTGCGCAGCACATCGCGGACCCAGCGTGCGGCGTCGGCGCGGCTGCCCGCGTAGTCGCGGACCGGCGGGCGCGGAAACGTGGGCGGGGGAACCCGGGGCCGGCTGGGCATGTGCCCACCTTGCCAGCTCTGCAGCGTGTGGCGGTAAGCATCAAGTTACGCCACCACGTCCGCTGCTGAACCGCAGGCCAGGCCATTTAGTCCGGCGTAATTGATGCAGTAACGCCAGTTGAGCCGCGATGAAGTGACCGATGTGCCCGCGACAAGGGGTCACATTAGGCCCTGCGCCAACTCACACCCGTTTCGAAAGTATCGAAACGACCATCTCGACGCTCGGTCCGACCAGACCGGGAAGTTCGGGTCACCGGTCCGGGGCGTGTCTGGCGAGAAAATCCACGACCGCCCCGGCGAAGACGTCGTTGCGATCACCGGCGACCATATGTCCCGCGCCGCCGACATCGACGAAGTCAATCTCGGGGAAGCGTGAAAGAAACTCGTCGGCTCGCTCCTTGGTGACGAGATCGCTCATCTGGCCCCGCACAAGAAGCATGGGCACGTCGTTGCGGAGAATCGCTTCAACCGCCGCGTGAAGGCGATCGGTGTCGATCACTTCGGTGGGAGGAAGCGCCGAGGTGCCATCGATGAACTTTGGATCCCAATGCCAATACCAGCGACCATCACGGCGGCGCAGGTTTACGCGCAGGCCGTCTAGATCGGTTGGTCGGCCGCGATGCGGGTTGTACTCCTGGATCATGTCGGCGACCTCCTCGAGTGAGTCAAATCCTGACATCACGCGATCAGTCATGAAGCTGTGCACCCGAGTCGCCCCGGATGGGTCCATGTTGGGCACGATGTCCACGAGAACGACTGCGCGCACCGTGGCCGGCGAAAGCTCCCCAGCAAGAAGCATGGCCGTGAATCCACCCAGGGAGGCGCCCACCAACACCGGTCGCGGCGGAAGGTGGCGCAACACTTCTTGGATGTCACCGGCGAAGCTGGTGACGCGGTAATCGCCCTCTTTGGACCAATCCGACTCTCCGTGGCCGCGCAGGTCGACCGTGATCGCTTGCCACCCACGTTCGGCCACCGCGGCGGCCGCCCGGCCCCAAGAGCGGCGGGTTTGGCCGCCGCCGTGCAAGAACACCACGGCCGGCGCCTGTGGGTCGCCTAGCCGGTCGGCCACGATGCGCACGCCGCCCGTGCCGCAGGTGCTGAACGGCTCAGGTGCCGGACTCACCGTGTGGTCCCAGGGCCGTGCCACCGCCTCGCGTTGACCGGAATTTCTTGGGCGCAAGCCGCGGGCTTTAAGCCCGGGGTCAGCCCATCCCGTTCATCGGCGGGCGTAGCCCGGTGTTCGGAGTGGGCGTGCTTGGTTGTCGATGTATTGCTTGATGTTCGACGGTGGTGCGCCTGCGCAGGAGACGGCGAAATAGGACGGGAACCAGAGGTGTCCGCGCATGTGGGCGCGGACACAGCGGCCGGTGTATTCACGCCGCACAGCGTAGGCGGTGCGGCCCTTGAGGCGGTGGACCAGCGTGGAAATCGGCAGACACCATCACCGTTCCGGCGACCATCGACACCTGCGAATTGCAGGTGCACCCTATCGGCAGCGTCGCCTGAGCGCGCTGCATCCCCAAACCGGCTGCCGCGGCGAGCGCGTCTGGCTTTAAGCTCGTTGACAACCGCGGTGCCGTTTGCACCGACCCGACGCGAGGAGCCCAGGGAGAGGAGGCCGCGGTGGACGCGCAAGTAGCCCACCAGCGCGCTCAGGATGCGTTCACCGGCGTGTTGGCCAATGTCACGGCGGACCGGTTCGGCGAACCGACACCATGCTCGCAGTGGACCATCCAGGATCTGATCATGCACGTGGTCGGCGGCAACAACATCGTCGCCCGCCGGGCAGGGGTATCTGACGAATCCTCTTCGGAGTCGGTGGATCTCGTCGAGGCGTACCGGGTTTCCGCGCTCGGGGCCGTCGCCGGGTTCGCCAGCCCTGACGCGATGACCGCCATCTATGACCTGCCGTTCGGCCAGGTTCCCGGGAACGTGTTGATCGGCATACGCACGACCGATGTGTTGACCCACGCGTGGGATCTCGCGGCGGCTACCGGCCAATCCACCGACCTGGATCCGGAAGTGGCGACC
>DATMMZ010000180.1:0-9333 GCA_035569455.1 Mycobacterium sp.
AGCCGGTCCTTCACCGCGACCATGGCGCCGATGTGGTTCGGCGCCCCCGAGCGTCGGATGTACGACCGCACGTGCGGGGCGAAATACCCGCCCGCACCCGCACCGACCGGCTTGATGAACGGAATCGGAATCGACAACGCCCACATGGCATTTGACTCCGACTGCTTTTCCCAGGCCATCGCCAGCACCCGGCGGTACTTGCCGGATTGCACGAGGCTGGCGGCGACGACGCCGGTTGATCCGCCGACCGAACCTGCGGTGTGCACACGGATCAGCGGCTTGCCGGTGGCACCGACGGCGTCGGCCATGAACAGCTCCGGCATCATGACGCCCTCGAAGAAGTCGGGTGCCTTGCCGACGACGACGGCGTCGATGTCATCGAACGTTGAACCGGAGTCGGCCAGCGCCCGGTCGATCGCCTCGCGGACCAGACCGTTCATCGAAACGTCCTTGCGCTTCGCGACATACTTGGTCTGTCCGGTGCCGAGCACCGCGGCGAGGTTTGCCCCTGCGCCTGCCATCAGTTCTTTCCTTCCATGACCGCGACCAGGTTCTGTTGCAGCGCAGGCCCGCTGGTGGCGTGCGCCAGCACCCGACCCGCTGAACCGTTCCAGATGTGTTGTGCCGCAAAGCCGATGCGCTCAAGTCCGGCGACGAACATCGGGTTGGCCGCCAGCGCCCCGCCGGACGGATTCACCTTGGTCGAGTCCGATAACCCGATCGCCTCGGCCAGGATCAGGTGCTGGTGGGTGAATGGGGCGTGGATCTCGGCGATGTCGATGCCGGTGTCGCCGCCGGTCGCGTTTTTCGCCGATGCCGCGGTGGTCGGCGACACGGTCAAATCGCGTAAACCGAGGGCGGGGGTCTCGATGCGGTGGTCGATTTCCGCTATCCACGCGGGGTTTTCGCGCAGTTCGCGGGCGCGATCATCGGCCGCGAGCACGATAGCGGCGGCGCCGTCGGTGATGGGCGCGATGTCATGACGCCGCAGTGGGTCATTGAAGAACGGTCGGGCGAGCAGTTCGTCGATGCTCTTCGCCGGCTTTTCGGAGTCGGTGCGTTCGGCCTGCGCGAACGAGTCGAGGGCAACCTGCGCCATCTGCTCTGCGGTCCACTTTCCGGAGTCGAGCCCGATGCGGGCCTGCAGCCCGGCCATCGACACCGAGTCCGGCCATAGCGGGGCGACGGTGTAGGGGTCGGTCTGCCGCGACAGGACGCGCCGCAGGACGCCGGCCGAGGACTTTCCGAAGCCGTACACCAGCGCGGTGTCGACCTCGCCGGTCAGTATCTTGATGTAGGCCTCGAAAAGGGCCCACGCCGCGTCCATCTCGACGTGCGACTCGTTGATCGGCGGAACGGCGCCGATCGAGTCGATCGCCGAGATAAATGAAAATGCCCGTCCGGCAAGGTAATCCGATGAGCCCGAACACCAGAAGCCGATGTCGGCCTTGGTGATGCCCAGCTCCTCGTAAAGCTGGGCGAAGCACGGCATCAACATTTCGACGCCGTTGGTGGTGCCGTCGGTGCGGCGGACATGCGGCGCGTGGGCAAAGCCAACGACCGCGACGTTGCGAGCGCTCATGTGCAGTCAAGCCCTTTACAGGTGGTGCTTGTAGGTGTCGTAGTCGGCGTCGGGTTCCCCGGTGGGCCGAAAGTACTCGATGTTGTCGATCCCAAACCCCCACTCCTCGCGGGGTTTCCACACCGCCTCGACCCGCATGCCCATCCGCACCTCGTGCGCGTCGATGTCGGCGACCAGGTGCAGGAACGGGATGTCGGCGCCGTCGAGCAGCACGTAGGCCGCCACGTAGGGCGGTTTGATGCGCTGGCCCTGGAACGGGATGTTGATGATCGCGAATGTCGTCACCGTGCCCTTGTCCGGCAGCTCGACGAACTCGGTGGTCGGCTGGCCGGTGGCCGGGTCCGCGCCGTGTGGGGGGAAATAAACCTTGCCGTTTTCGCCGGTTTTGGCGCCCAGCAGTTTGCCCTCTGCGATGGCGCGCAGGTATGCACTTTCCTCGTGCGAGGCGGTGTGCTGGATGGTCATTGAGATCGGCGTGACGATCATGGTCACCGGATCTTGGTCGCCGGCCGGCTCGGGAACCGGTTCAGCCTCGTCACCCGGTGCGAAATACGCGATGTCGGTGATGGCGCCCACCGGCTCGTCGGCCCAGTGCACGTGCACCCGGGTGCCGGTGCTGATCTTGCCGGGTTCGCCAGCATCGACCGCGTGCATCAGGGGAGTGTCGGCGCCGTCCAGCTTGATCAGCGCCCAGGCGAACGGCCGATCCAGCGGCTGGCCCTCCAGCGGCTCGGGCTGCCAGGTCCAGGACACCACCGTGCCGACGGCCGACACCGGTACCATCTCGTCCAGCGGTTCATAGGTAACCGGGTCGTATTCCGCCGGCGGCACATGCACCCGGCCATCCGATCCGCGCACGCCCAGGACGCGACGCTCACGCAATGCGGTGAAGAACTTGCTAAGCGTGGGACCGACTGAACGGGTGTAGTCGAACTGCAACGTCAGTGGCGCGGAGAGTGGTGGCTCAGGGTGATCAATCAGGGTCGGGCTGCTCGAACTTGCTGTCACGCCTTCGAGTAGAACAGGTTCTAAGAATCGTTTCAAATTTTTGTTTGGATCGGGACGGCCCGGAAAGGCGAAGACTATGAAGCTGGGCTTGCAGCTGGGATATTGGGGCGCTCAGCCGCCAGAGAACCACGGGGAACTCGTGGCCGCCGCTGAGGCCGCCAGCTTCGACGCGGTGTTCACCGCGGAGGCCTGGGGATCCGACGCCTACACGCCGCTGGCCTGGTATGGCTCGTCGACGCGGCGGCTCCGGCTGGGCACCTCGGTGATCCAGCTATCAGCCCGCACCCCGACGGCGTGCGCGATGGCCGCGCTCACGCTCGACCATCTCAGCGGCGGCCGGCACATTCTCGGACTCGGGGTGTCCGGACCGCAGGTGGTGGAGGGCTGGTACGGCCAGTCTTTTCCCAAGCCGCTGGCCCGCACCCGTGAATACATCGACATCATCCGACAGGTGTGGGCCCGGGAGGCCCCGGTGACCAGCGCCGGCCCCCACTACCCGCTGCCGCTGACGGGGGAGCGCGCGACTGGCCTCGGCAAGCCGCTGAAGCCGATCACCCACCCGTTGCGCGCGGACATCCCGATCATGCTGGGCGCCGAAGGGCCGAAGAACGTCGCGCTGGCCGCAGAGATCTGCGACGGCTGGCTGCCGATCTTCTACACGCCGCGCTTGGCCGGCACCTACAACGAATGGCTCGACGAGGGGTTCGCCCGGCCGGGCGCGCGCCGCAGCCGCGAGGACTTCGAGATGTGCGCGACCGCGACCGTCGTCATCACCGACGACCGCGCCGCCGCCTTCGCGGCGATGAAGCCCTATATCGCGCTCTACATGGGTGGCATGGGCGCCGAGGACACCAACTTCCACGCCGACGTGTACCGCCGGATGGGCTACGCCGAGGTGGTCGACGACGTGACCAAGCTGTTCCGCAGCAACCAGAAGGACAAAGCCGCGACGATCATCCCGGACGAGGTCATCGACGACGCCGCGATCGTCGGCGACCTGGACTACGTCCGTAAGCAGATCAAGGCCTGGGAGGCCGCCGGCGTCACGATGATGGTCGTGAGCGGGCGCAATACCGAGCAGATCAACGAGCTCGCTGGCCTTATCTGAGGCTGATTTCGGCCATCCTTGCCAGGGCATTAGAACGCGTTCTAGATTGACCGGGTGACAGCCTCGCAGCACATCATCGCGGGCACCGTACTGACGATGCCGGTGCGGATCCGCAGAGCAAATCAGCACATGGCGATGTTCTCGGTCGACGCCGATGCCGCGCAGCAGCTGATCGACTACGGCGGCCTGCGGGTCTGCCGTTACCTGCCCGGGCGCGCGATGGTGATCCTGATGCTGGTGCACTACACCGACGGCGACTTGGGCCAGTACTACGAATTCGGCACCAGCGTGATGGTCAACCCGCCCGGGTCGAACGCCGGTGGGCCACGCGCCCTGCAGTCGGCCGGTGCCTTCATCCACCACCTCCCCGTCGACCAGGCGTTCACGCTGGAAGCCGGCACCAAGATTTGGGGCTACCCGAAGGTCATGGCGGACTTCACCGTTCGGGAGGGCCGTCAATTCGGCTTCGACTGCAGCGTCGACCGGCAACTGCTGATCGGCATGGAGTTTCGCCCCGGACTGCCGATTCGGCTGACCCCGCGCACGCAAACCCAGCGGAGTTACTCGCACCGCGACGGTGTCACCCGCGAGACCTCCTTCGAACACACGCTTGACGGTGTGCGGAGTCGAATTGGTGGCGTACGGATGTGGCTGGGGGATCACCCCTACGCCAAAGAACTGGCGGCGCTGGGCCTTCCGAAGCGCGCGATATTTTCCAGCTCTGTTGACCAAGCACAAATGACCTTCGGCGACGCCCAGGAGATCTCATGACAGCGACAGGATTAGAGACCAGACCAGACGTCGACCTGACCGATGGCGCGTTTTACGCGGGTGATTCCCGGGCCGTGTATCGCTGGATGCGGGAGAACGAGCCGGTCTTCCGGGACCGCAAGGGGTTGGCCGCCGCGTCGACGTATCAGGCCGTCATCGACGCCGAGCGCAACCCCGAGTTGTTCTCGAATGCCGGCGGCATCCGACCCGACCAAGACAGGGTCGAGATGATGATTGACATGGACGATCCGCAACATCTGTTGCGCCGCAAGCTCGTCAACTCGGGTTTCACCCGCAAGCGCGTGAAAGATCTGGAGTCCTCGATCACTTCGCTTTGTGATGCGCTGATCGACGCGGTGTGCGAACGCGGCGAATGCGACTTCGTCTGGGACCTCGCCGCGCCGCTGCCGATGGCGGTCATCGGCGACATGCTCGGTGTGCGTCCGGAGGAACGCAAGATGTTCCTCAAGTGGTCCGACGATCTGGTCAGTTCCTTGAGCAGCACCGGGGCGCAAGAGGATTTCCAGGTCACCATGGATGCCTTCGCCGCCTACACCGAATACATGATGGGGATGATCGCGGCCCGTAAGGAGCAACCGACCGACGACCTGGTCAGCGTCCTGGTGCATGCGGAGGTCGAAGGATCGCGGCTGGAGGACCACCAGATCGTCACCGAGGTCCTCCTGCTGCTGATCGGCGGCGACGAGACCACCCGCCACACGCTGTCCGGCGGAACGCGGCAGCTGCTGCAGCACCCCGATCAGCACCGGAGTTTGGTCAACGACCTGGAATTGCTGCCCAACGCGATCGAAGAGATGCTGCGCTGGACGGCGCCGGTGAAGAACATGGCGCGCACGCTAACCGCCGACACCGAGTTCCACGGCACCCAGCTGCACCAGGGCGAAAAGATGATCCTGCTGTTCGAGTCGGCGAACTTCGACGAGCAGGTGTTCGAGGATCCGGAGAGCTTCAACATCGAGCGCTACCCGAACAACCACCTCGCGTTCGGCTTCGGGACGCACTTCTGCCTCGGCAACCAGCTCGCCCGGCTGGAGTTGTCGATCATGCAGACGCGCCTGCTGCAGCGCCTTCCGGACATGCGACTGGCGTCGGATGCGGCGCTGCCGCTGCGTCCGGCGAACTTCGTGTCCGGCCTGGAGAAGATGCCGGTGGCGTTCTCCCCGAGCGCGCCGCTGGGCTGATTCAGCTTTGCGCCGAGTGTGAAGCTGTTGCGAAATTTCGGCCGATTTTTCGCAGTGAGTTCACGATCGGCGCGCCCATGCGACGGCCAGCCGTCGAAGAATGCCGCCCGGCACGTCCTCGACCGTGACCCGCACGACGATCCAACCCAGCTCGGTTAGCACCTCGAACCGAGCGATGTCCCTGTTGAATTGTCTGCGATCGGTCCGATGGTGGTCGCCCTCGTATTCGACGGCGATTTTGAGGTCCTCCCAACCCATGTCGAGCACGGCGACGAGGTCGCCGTATTCGCCATAGACGGGGATCTGTGTCTGGGGCCGCGGATAGCCTGCCCCGACAAGAAGTAGCCGTAACCACGTCTCGCGCGGGGACTCCGCTCCGGCGTCGACCAATTGCAACGTTTTGCGAGCGCGCCTGATGTTGCGACGCCCTGTGTAGCGTCCCGCAAGCGCCTCGGCGTCGTCGAGATTGAGCCTCGTGGCTCGCGCCAGCGCGTCGATGGCTGCAACCGCTTCGCCGACGGGATTGCGGCAAGCGAGGTCGAAGGCGGTACGTGCGGGCGTAGTCGTGCGTACGGTGCCGATCAGCTGAATCTCGTCCTCGGCAACCCGATCCGACCACGTTCGAATGCCGGCCGGCGGACGACGGTGTTCGTATAGCAACTCGGCCGGCGCCCGATGGTCGACCCACTTCGCACCATGGAGTGCCGATGCAGACTGCCCCGGGATGACGCCGCGCCGTCGTGACCACAGCCAAGCGGCATGAGCGCGCGTCGCGGCGCTGAGGCCCGTGCCTGTTGGGACGTATACGTCGGGATGGATCGCGATGCACCGGCTTCGCAGCCGGTAGGCCGTCATGGCGCCCGACTTAACGGCCTCGCTGCCGATAAAGGGTTCTCCCACGCCAGGCAGTGTGGCGTGGCAGTCTGACAACGACGCTCGGCGATTCCGGGGACTAGCGGTTCTGGAAGTTGGGCTTGCGCTTTTCGGCGAACGCGCGCGGGCCTTCCTTGGCGTCGTCGGACAGGAACACCTTGATGCCGATCTGCGTGTCGATCTTGAACGCCTCGTTCTCGTTGAGGCCCTCGGTCTCACGGATCGCCCGCAAGATCGCCTGCACGGCCAGCGGGCCGTTGTTCTCGATCAGCTCCGCGACCTCGAGCGCCTTGGCCAGCGCCTGCCCGTCGGGAACGATGTAGCCGATCAGGCCCATCTCCTTGGCCTCGGCGGCGGTGATGTGGCGCCCGGTCAGCAGCAGGTCGCACGCCACCGTGTAGGGGATCTGACGCACTAGCCGCACCGCCGAACCGCCCATCGGGTACAGGCTCCACTTGGCCTCGGAGATGCCGAACTTGGCGCTTTCGCCCGCGACCCGGATGTCGGTGCCCTGCAGGATTTCGGTGCCGCCGGCGATGGCCGGGCCCTCGACCGCGGCGATCAGCGGCTTTTTCAGTCGGCGGCCCTTCAGCAGGGCGTCGATGCGTGACGGATCGTAGCTACCGTCTTTGAACGAGTCGCCCGGCGGCTTCTTGGTTGCTGTTTTGAGGTCCATGCCGGAGCAGAAGTAGCCACCGGCACCGGTCAGGATGCAGCACCGGATGTCGTCATCGTTGTCGACGCGGTCCCAGGCCTCGACCATGATTTGCATCATTTCGGTGCTCAGCGCGTTGCGGGCGTGCGGCCGGTTCAACGTGACGATGAGGGTGTGACCGCGCTGCTCCACCAGCGCGTCTGCTTCATTGGGGCCCGTTTGTTCGTTTGCTGCAGCGCCGGTCACGGCTACCGCCTTTCCCTCGACAATGAGCATCAGCTTGTCAAGAAATGTAACACGTTCTAGTTTGGTGCCCGTGGCCCTGAATATTGCCGATCTTGCCGAGCACGCCATCGACGCTGTGCCTGACCGTGTTGCCCTCATCTGCGCCGACGAGCAGTTGACCTACGCCCAACTGGAGGAGAAGGCCAACCGCCTCGCGCACTACCTGATCGATCGGGGTGTGAAGAAGGACGACAAGGTCGGACTCTACTGCCGCAACCGCATTGAGATCGTCATCGCGATGCTCGGCATCGTGAAGGCGGGCGCCATCCTGGTCAACGTCAACTTCCGCTACGTCGAGGGCGAACTTCGCTACCTGTTCGACAACTCCGACATGGTGGCGCTGGTCCACGAGCGCCGCTACTCCGACCGGGTCGCCAACGTGCTACCCGACACCCCCAACGTCAAGACGACTCTCGTCGTCGAGGACGGTAGCGATAACGACTTTGAGCGTTACGGCGGCGTCGAGTTCTACTCGGCGATCGCGCAGGGCTCACCCGAACGCGACTTCGGCGAGCGCAGCGCCGACGACATCTACTTGCTCTACACCGGGGGCACCACCGGCTTCCCGAAGGGCGTGATGTGGCGCCACGAGGACATCTACCGGGTGCTCTTCGGTGGAACCGACTTCGCCACGGGCGAATTCGTCAAGGACGAATACGACCTCGCCAAGGCCGCCGCAGCGAATCCGCCGATGATCCGCTATCCGATTCCGCCGATGATCCACGGCGCCACACAGTCATCCACCTGGATGTCGATCTTCGCTGGGCAAACCACCGTGCTGGCACCGGAATTCGACGCCGACGAGGTGTGGCGGGTGGTCCACGACCACAAGGTGAACCTATTGTTCTTCACCGGCGACGCCATGGCCCGCCCGCTTCTCGACGCGCTGATCAAGGACAACGATTACGACCTGTCGTCATTATTTTTGTTGGCCAGCACCGCGGCGTTGTTCTCGCCGAGCATCAAGGACAAGCTCCTCGAGTTGCTGCCCAACCGCGTCATCACGGACTCAATTGGTTCATCGGAGACTGGTTTTGGCGGCACCAGCGTCGTCGCCGCGGGTCAGACGCACACCGGCGGCCCGCGAGTGACCATCGACCACCGCACCGTCGTCCTCGACGACGACGGCAACGAAGTGCAGCCAGGCTCAGGCGTGCGCGGCGTCATAGCAAAGAAGGGCAACATTCCCGTCGGCTACTACAAGGACGAGAAGAAGACCGCCGAGGCCTTCCAAACCATCAACGGTGTTCGCTACGCCATCCCCGGGGACTACGCGCTGGTCGAGGAGGACGGAACGGTCACCATGCTGGGCCGCGGCTCGGTGTCGATCAACAGCGGCGGAGAGAAGATCTACCCCGAGGAAGTCGAGGCCGCGCTCAAGGGCCATCCCGACGTCTTCGACGCGCTGGTGGTCGGTGTGCCCGACCCCCGTTACGGACAGCATGTGGCCGCAGTGGTACAGGCCCGGCCGGGGCGCCGGCCGTCGCTGGCGGACCTGGACAGCTTCGTACGTTCCGAGATCGCGGGATATAAAGTCCCGCGCAGCCTTTGGCTGGTCGACGAGGTTAAGCGTTCACCGGCCGGCAAGCCGGATTACCGCTGGGCCAAGGAGCAGACCGAGGCGCGGCCCGCCGACGACGTGCATGCCGCTCATGTAACTGCCTGACGGCGCCTCCTCCCCCCGCCGCTTCGCGGCGCGCACCGTCGACGGGCTACTGTCGAAGCGCGATGACGATCGACGTGTGGATGCAACATCCGACGCAACGGTTCCTGCGCAGCGATATGTTGGCCTCGCTGCGGCGCTGGACCGGTGGGTCCATACCGGAGGCTGACATCCCGATCGAGGCGA
>DATMMZ010000181.1:0-6316 GCA_035569455.1 Mycobacterium sp.
TCGGCCGCATTCGATGGTCCAGCCGGATCGTGCAACAGCACCCACTTGTTGTGCACGGCCAGCGGCAGCACCGCACGCAGGCCGCTGCGGTCAGTGCCGGGAAGCTCTGATCCGACGCTGACCATGCCGTCGGCGTCAACGGTGACGTGTCCGGTGCCGAACGGGCTGCGCCCGGTGGTAGCGGTCAACCGCACCCCGCGCACGGTCAGCTTGCGCGCCCCGCCTGGCGGCAGCCCGGGCACCATCTGCAGCAGGTCGGTGTCGGCCATCGCGAACGGCGTCCCGTTGCGCAGCACAACGTCGGAGTCCACCTCGACCGGGATCCGCTCGGCCAGCAGCGGCGCACCGGGAATCCTGGCCACATACCATTTCGCGCCGTACAGCAGCGCCAGCGGAATGCCCGGGCCGAGCAGCAGCGCGGCCAGGAACACCAGCACGAAGTTCGTCGTGCTGAGCGGTTTGATCAGCGACGCTACGAACGGCTCGTCCACGGCCTGCGTGCTGTTGGGGTTATCCAGCGCCGAGATATGCACCGGCACAGTGCCGTCCAACCCGCCGTGGCCGTCCCGGTCGGTCCGCAGCATGACCTGAAGCTGCGCAGTCTGGCCGGCCGGCACCCTCAGGCAACCCCCGGGCGTGTTGGCGGACGAGGTGATCTGGGTTGTGCCGATGCCGTCGGGTGCAGCGATCACCTTGGCGGCATCGGCGGCGGCGATCCACGCGCATCCAGGCCCGGTGATGCTGAGCGTGCCGTGCGCGCCCTTGGCAGCTTGCACCGTGCCGAAGTCGATCCGACTCCCGGGGGTGGGCAGCCCCAGCCTGGGCAGGATCTGGACCGGGAGCTCGACGTTCTGCGGGGACAGGGTGGTTCCCGGAGCGGTCTGGGCGCCCTGCGCATCGACGGCAGGGGCGGTGGTGATGGTCAGCGACATCCGCAGGATCCCGTGTCCGGGATTGAGGTTGGTCAGGTCGGCGTCGACGGGTTTGGCGATGTCGGTCTTCGGCACCGACACCAGCAGCGGGATCGGCGCCGCACCGTCGGGCTGCAGCGCCACCGACATCGTTGCGGTGCCGGCCAGGTCGTTGGGGTTGACGGGTTTGCCTTGCCCGTCGGCCAGGCCGAAGGTCAGGCCCTGCAGTACCTGGCCGCTGTGCCAGGCCACCTTTGCGGCGTCGACGAGCGTCGGGAAGATGTCGGTGGTGATGTGAATGCTCACCCGCGACACCGCATCCGGGTGCTGCCCGGTCGTGTCGACGTAGACGATCGCCCACCTGCCCGCCCAGTCGGGGCTGCCGGTGTTGCGGATCGTGATGGTTTGCGCCGAGTCCGATTGCCAGTCGTATTCCACAGGCGTGCCGGCGATTTCGGTGCTGATCTTGCTCTGTTTGTTGGGCAGGTCGATCTGCTGCCCGGACGGGCTGATCAGGTAGGGCACGATGCCGGGCAAGCCGCCGGAGCCGAGAATGCTCACCGATTTGATCGAGCGGTCCAGCACGAAGTCATGCCGGGCCTCCGGACACACCTTGAGCGGGCACACCGGGCCTTGGTTCTGTATCCCGGGCTCAGGGTTGAGCGCATCGAACGCGAACAGCATGTCGTCGATGTTGTTCACCGGGTAAAAGTCGCCCGGAACGGGGTCGGTGATGTTTCCGCAGAGCGTGCCGTTGATTCCTTTGTCGGTGCTGATCGCCGACATCGTGTCGAAATCGTTTGGCGCGCTTCCGGCGGTCAGCCCGACGCCGAGCATCACGATGCCGCGCGACCGCAGCTGGTCGGCCACCCCGCCGGGCCGGCAGATCGAATCCTTGGCCCGCCGAATCGTTTCGGGCACACCGTTGGGGCTGTCCAGGCTGACACCGTCGGCGTAGGGCTTGACCAGCGGCCGCGCGGTGTAATCGATCATGCCGTCAGAAAACCAGGCGATCGCCTGGCAGCGGTCGCCGCCACCCACTCCGGGCCCGCGTGCGGCCAGCGCCTGGCGGGCGCCGTCGAGGGCAAGCCAGTAATCGGTGTCGATGCCGGTATTTTTCGACGCCACCGGTGACATCGCATTGGCGACGGAGTCGGCGGTGGCGCCGGTGAGCGGGCTCCAGTCGTGTTCGGGGTAATAGTTTTCGGCGAACCCGGCGATCGCGACGTCGAGCTTGGCCCCGATCCGGTCGGCGTAGCGGCCCAGGGTTCGCACCAGATACTGGGCGGCCTGCACCCGCGCCGCCTTCGGATCGGTCTGCTGCAGGCTGCTGGATTCGTCGAACAGGATCAGCAGGTCGCCGGTCTTCTGTGCGGCCAGACACGCGCCGTAGCGGTCCACCCCGGTGTTGGGCTGCGCGTGCGCGCTCGGCGCCGGAAATCCCCACAGGGCAAGCGCACCGGCCAGCGCGACGACAGCGGTCAGGCGCGCCAACGGTTTTCGCGCCGCACCGCGCTGTCCGAGTAGCCCTTTGACGAAGATCATGTGGTGGCCTACAACGTGCCCGCCCACAGCGCGATGTGCCAGGCCCCTACCGCAATCCCCAGCAGGCACACCCCAAGAATCGCCCAGTACACGTTGGGAACCCAGCGCGGGGCCGAGTACACCGCATGAGTGCGCCGGCGGGTATCGACCCGGCTGAACTCCGCGAGCACCCCGATCGCCACCGGACCGGCCAGCAACCAGCCGGCGAACGCCGCGGCCAGCCGCGGACCCCACGCGACGCCGATCGCAAGCCCCACCGCCGCCAGCGCGATCGCGAGCGCGAACAGCGCCAGCGGCGGGCGCGCGACCGTAAGCGTTTGGGCTCCGAGCGCGTCGGCGGTCGTCCGCCCGAACGCGTCTGGATGATCGGCGTCGGACCCACTGGACCGCTGATCGGCGAACGGGTCAAATCCCGTGTCGAACCCGCGGTTTGGCGGCCGCCCTGGCGCCTGGCCGGTTGTTGGCGCTTGCGCCGGCGGGATACGGGCGGGGCGGCCGGCACCGAACTCGCTGAAATCGAATGGATCCGACCGCGGCATCTCAGCACCCGCCCATCGCAGCGCCGGCCGGAGCCGGCCGTGCTGCCCGGTGTTCGATGCGGTTCAATCCTTGCCCACCGTCGTCTTGCGTCGTCGCGAGATTACGGTGATCGCCCATTCCGTGATCAGGTGTCGTGTCGGCCATGGTCGTCAGTACCGGTTCAAACACACGGCAAACGTGTGATCGGGGGGTGCGGCGACGTAGGTGGCGTTGCAGTCGGAGTCGTTTTGGACCCGTGCGACGACCGTGTACACGCCGTCGCGGTGCACACACGGAACTTTGAACAGATCCAGCGCGTCATCGCCGCCGCCGCCGCGTATTTGGATCTCCACGCAGGTGCCGACGGTTGCCTGGGCCAAATCGATTTTGATCCGCGGCGTCGTGGATGGCGGGGCTACCGATGTCACGACCGAGGTCGACGGCGTGCCACGCGGTGCCGCGGTGGTGGCCGGCGCGGCCGGTGTCGAGCGGTTGTGGCTGGTCGACGCGAACCAGATCGCACCTGCCAGCAGCGCCACGCACATCAGGTACCCCAATACCAGGCCCACCATGGCGGCCAGCCATCCGCGCTCACCCGTGCGGCGGATTTGCGGCAATGCCAGGTGTCCCAGCACCACCCCTGCGGGCGGCACCGGGATCGCCAGGATCGGGGAGAGCACCGCAAGCGTGTTGTAGGGGGGTGACGGCGGCGGCGGGCTTGCGGAGGAAGGGGCGAATTGCCACAGTTCGGCGGCGGGGTGCGCATAACTAGCGGTGGGCGGTCCGGCGGGCGCACCGAACGGATCAGCAGGTTGCTGCTGAAACGGATCCCCTGAGTGGGTCACCTAATGCAGTCTATCCGTCTCATGGCACGCGTCGGTTGCTTGTCGATCGATTCCTCCGGCCGCGCCGGGAATGGCGGAACGTATTCGCCCATGCGCCCCGCAGCAAATAAGCCGAGCGGCTCTAACCATGGAATTCGCTGATGCACGCAAAGAGCGTGTCAGCTCGGTTGGTCAGCACTCGAACGGTGCATTGATCCTCAGACGAGGTGATCAGATTGACCTGGAACACCCCGTCACGCACCTCGCAGCGCACCAGGTAGATCTTGACGTCCTGAGAGCCCGGCTTGGTGGGGTCGGGTTGGAATTGCTGCACCTCGACACATTGACCCGCGCGCAAGTCCTCGACGGTCACCGTCGGCCGCTGCGGCGGCGGCGCCGTTTCCACCGTGGTGCTGACGCTCGGCGGCGGGGTCGTGACGGCCGTTCTGCTGGGGGTGGCTTGCGTCGGTGACGACTTCGGCCCGCCGCCAATGATCAACCACACGATCAGCGCGGCGACCGCGAACAGGATGAATACGTAAGACAGAGTCAGGCCGATCAATGCACGGTCGCGGCCACGCTCGCCGCGGCGCGAGATCTGTGCCAATGCCACATGCCCCAGCACCACGCCGACTGGGGCGAAGACGAAAGCGAAAACGATCGACAGCGTCGCCAGCGTGTTCACCTCGCCGGAGGGTGCCGACGCCGGGGCGGGCGTCGGGCTCCCATACGGGCCGGTCCCGGACGGCTCTGTGCCGAACGGGTCCGGGGAGCCGCCATATCCGCCGCCGTAGGTCATTCGTCCGTCCCCCGGGTTACTCCTACGTATTCATCCTGCCTGGTCCCGCTGATGGTGTGCACGCATCAGATTGCACCATCATCCGGCGCCGTCGGGCGGGAAGGCGAGCCTGCCGACCGGAATGACCGGGCGGGGCCGGGCCGACGGCACCCACACCGGCACCAAAGATTCGGTTGTCGCGAGTCGCCCTCACAACCACTGACTGGTCAAAAATGCACAGGCCTACAGCGACTGGGTGAAGGCCCGTCGGCGCCGTTTTGCTGACATTGCTAAGCATTGGAGCGGGCACCCGGCGGTTGACGGCGCAGCCAACCCGTTGAACGAGCAATGAATCTTTCGGCAACTCGGCGGGCGTCGTCTACCGCCGGCGCCGGCACAGTGGTTTGATCGAAATCGTAAGAGGTACAACAATTCAGGAGAATGTTCATGTCAACTCTGCCGGTCCAGCGTCAGCCCCGCACCCTGATGCCCGATTTCGCCGAGCTCTTGGGTGGCGCTCCCCTGTTCGCGGGCTTGCGTCCGCTCTTCGACCGCAACCTCATCCGGCTCGAGGATGAGACGAACGACGGCCGCTACGAGGTGCGCGCTGAGATTCCCGGCGTCGATCCCGCGAAGGACATCGACATCACCGTTCACGACGGGATGCTCACCATCAAGGCGGTGCGCAGCCAGACTGTCGAATCCCACGGCCGGTCCGAATTCAGCTATGGAGCCTTCGCGCGGTCCGTTCCGCTGCCTGCCGGAGCCAACGTCGACGACGTCAAAGCCACCTACGAAAAAGGCATCCTCGCCATCTCAGTGCCGGTGCCCAACGGTGGGCCGGCCGTGAAGCGCATCGAGGTCGAAGCCGCAGACTGATCCTGCGGCCGACGAGCAGCACAGTAGCCGATCAGATGAACGAAACCCGACGTCCCCGCGACAACTGACCGCCGCGGCCGGCCGGATCTGCGGCGCGACGACGTTGAATCCGGATGTTCATCGGTTGTCCCTTTGCGGACCGTGGTTGCGCGGGACGACACTGAAATCCAACATTGTCGCCGCAGTCGAGGGGTTTCTGTCGCAATGGCCGGTCGGATTGAACACGTGGTCATCATCGTCAAGGAGAACCACACGTTCGACAATTATTTCGGTACGTTCCCGGGCGCAAACGGCGCGACGTTGGCACACGCGCAGAATCCGCCGCCGGATGACCCCGACCACCGCCACCAGGCGTGGATGAACCGGGATGCCGATACGGTGCACCGGGTGCAGTACACCGAGGCCGACATCCCCGGCTATTTCGACCTGGCGCGCCGATTCACCCTGTGCGACAACTACTTTTCCGACGTTGCCGGCCCGTCGACGCCCAACCACTTGATGCTCATCTGCGCCGACTCCCCGGTGATCAACAACCCCAAGCACCAGTACCGTCCCGGTCCAACCGACCGTTATGCGCTGCCCTCGCTGCCGGCGTCGCTGGAGAAGGCCGGCCTGTCGTGGGGAAACTATGGCGGGTACGCCTTCGCTTACATCAATGGGCTTGACACACACAGTCACAACCACCAACGTGACCGGTTCGCGGCGGACGCTCGCGCCGGCACGCTGCCTGCGGTGTCATGGGTGTACGGCGACGGCAAACCCGATCTGTCCGAACACCCGACACAGAACGTGACAGACGGTATGACGTTCACGCTCGACCAGATTCACGCTGTCGCCGACGGCGGTTTGTGGGACCGGGT
>DATMMZ010000182.1:0-4881 GCA_035569455.1 Mycobacterium sp.
AATCACTGTCGGGGCAATCAGCATCGGCGGTCCCGCCGATGACGTCATCCTGGGGGGCCACGGGCTGATGGCCTACGCAGCTCTGCTGCTGATCGTGCCGGGGGTTACGCCGCCGGTGTGGGTGCTCTGGCGGCGCAACCGGCGCGGCTGACGGGGCGGCTACGGAAGCGGCGGGAGCGGCGGCAGTGGCGGCAAGAAGCTGAGGAACCAGTTGATCTCGGTCTGAATGAAGAAGTTGATCGAGGACGCGGTGGCCGCAAAGAAGTTGCTCAGCCCTTGGCTGAAGCTGATCATTCCGCTGAGCCAGTCGAGGATGTTGAACAGGCCGCTCTGCACGATGGGCTCGATCAGGTTGTAGAAGAAGTTGATCTGGGGCGCCAGGAAGCCGACCCAGGGCACAAAACCCACTGCGTACGCCAGCAGGTTGAAGCCGTACTGCACATAAGGCTCGACGACGAGGTAGGCGTTCTCGATGGCGTTGGCGATCGACCCGGATCCGAATGCCGCCGGTGCTGCCGCAGCGTTGGTCATGCTCAACAACAGCCTGGGCAGCGCGCCGGAGGCGGCGATGCCACCGATCCCACCTGTGGGCGCCAGCAGCAGGGCGCTCTTGACGGCATTACTGATGGCCCCGCCGCCACCTCCGAGCAGACCGGAGCCACCGCTGCCGATCAGCCCGGCCGCACTGTTGCCCAGCAACACGCTTTCGACACGGCCCACGGCGCTGGACACGACGCCGCCGGCCGCGCCCCCAGCTGTCACTGAACCGGCGCTTGTACTGGCGCCACCGCCTATCAGCGGGTGCCCCAGCATCGCCTCGGCGGGCGCATTCACCCTAGTTACCAGGGTCTGTGCGGCGTTGGCTTCGGCCGTCGCGTACCTGTTGGCACTCGCGGTCATAACCTTTACGAACTGCTCGTGAAATGCCGCTGCTTGCGCGCTCAGCCGCTGATACAGCTGCCCATGCGCGGAAAGCAGCGTGGCGAGCTGCGTCGACACCCCATCAGCGCCCGCCGGGAGCAGCCCGGTTGTCGGGAGCGACGCGGACGCATTGGCCGCGTTGAGCGACGAACCAATGCCGGCTAAATCCGAAGCCGCCGCAACCAGCGCCTCCGGCGCCGCAACCAGCGCCTCTGGCGCCGCGGGCATAAAGGACATCCCACACCACCCCACGTTCGCAACAGCGCGGCCATCGCCAAGCCAACATCGCTTGATAGCCCCGAACGGATGGTAGCGCGAGCCGGTGCGAAATAGGGCCGTTGCGCATCAAACCGGTGGCGGGATATCCGCCTTGCCGCCGTGCCGCCGGGATGGTCGAGCGCGTGCCGGTTACCGCCTGACGCTACTGTTGCGCATATGGCTTCCGCCAAGGTGGCAAGGTCGCCAAGGTTTCAATTTGTTGGAGCGCGGATGAAATTCGATCGTGGGGAAGTTACACCAACGTGCCGCTGACTCCGGGCCAGGAGCCCACCGCTCTGTCCAGCCCCGTCGTTCCGCCCAAGGCCAGTGCATCTGCGCTGCGGCGGGTGTTGCGGCGGGCCCGAGACGGCGTCCCGCTGAACGTCGATGAGGCGGCCGTGGCGATGACCGCGCGCGGCGACGACCTGGCCGACTTGTGCGCGAGCGCGGCGCGGGTGCGCGACGCGGGTCTCGAGTCGGCGGGACGGCGCGGACCTCACGGCCGGCTGCCGATCACCTATTCGCGCAAGGTTTTCATCCCGGTCACCCATCTGTGCCGTGACAACTGCCACTACTGCACCTTCGTCACCGTCCCGGGCAGGCTGCGTGCCCAAGGGGCCGGGATGTACATGGAACCCGACGAGATCCTTGACGTTGCCCGTCGCGGGGCCGAACTTGGTTGCAAGGAAGCACTATTCACCCTCGGCGACCGGCCGGAAGATCGCTGGGCCGAGGCGCGAGAGTGGCTCGCTGAACGGGGCTATGACTCCACGCTGTCCTACGTGCGGGCGATGGCGATCCGCGTGCTGGAGGAAACCGGGCTGTTGCCGCACTTGAACCCCGGCGTGATGAGCTGGTCGGAGATGTCACGGCTCAAACCGGTGGCGCCCTCGATGGGCATGATGCTGGAGACGACGTCGCGGCGGCTGTTCGAAACGAAAGGGCTCGCGCACTACGGCAGCCCTGACAAAGACCCGGCGGTGCGGCTGCGCACGTTGACCGATGCGGGCCGGTTGTCCATTCCGTTTACTACCGGTCTGCTGGTCGGCATCGGCGAGACACTGCGCGAACGCGCCGATACGTTGCACGCGATTCGCAAGTCGCACAAGGAGTTCGGGCACGTTCAAGAAGTGATTGTGCAGAATTTCCGGGCCAAGGAACACACCGCGATGGCCGCGGTACCCGACGCGGGTATCGAGGATTACCTGGCGACGGTGGCGGTTGCGCGATTGGTTCTGGGCCCGGGTATGCGTATCCAGGCACCGCCGAACCTGGTGTCTCGTGAGGAGTGCCTGGCGCTGGTCGCCGCCGGCATCGACGACTGGGGCGGTGTCTCACCGCTGACGCCCGACTTTGTCAACCCGGAACGGCCCTGGCCCGCTTTGGACGAGTTGGCCGCGGTGACCGCCGACGCCGGGTACGAGCTGGTGCAGCGGTTGACTGCACAGCCCAAATATGTGCAGGCGGGAGCGGCGTGGATCGACCCGCGGGTGCGGGGACATGTTGTGGCGCTGGCCGATCCGGTCACCGGCCTGGCTCGCGACGTCAACCCGGTTGGCATGCCCTGGCAGGAACCCGACGACGTGGAGTCCTCCGGCCGGGTTGATCTCAACGCGGCGATCGACACCGAGGGCCGCAACACCGAAGCCCGCAGCGATCTCGACAGTGCGTTCGGCGATTGGGAATCGATCCGCGCACACGTGCATGAGCTGGCCGTCAACGTCCCGGAGCGCATCGACACCGATGTGCTTGCCGCGCTGCGCTCGGCTGAACGCGATCCCGCACGCTGCACCGACGATGAGTATCTGGCGTTGGCGACCGCTGACGGTCCTGCACTGGAAGCGGTTGCGGCACTGGCTGATTCGTTGCGCCGTGAGGCGGTCGGCGACGACGTGACCTTCGTGGTGAACCGCAACATCAACTTCACCAACATCTGCTACACCGGCTGCCGGTTCTGCGCGTTCGCGCAGCGCAAGGGTGACGCCGACGCGTACTCGTTGTCCACCAAAGAGGTCGCCGACCGCGCGTGGGAAGCGCACGTCGCAGGTGCCACCGAAGTATGCATGCAGGGCGGCATCGACCCCGAGCTGCCGGTGACCGGCTACGCCGATCTGGTGCGCGCCGTCAAGGCCCGGGTGCCGTCGATGCACGTGCATGCGTTCTCCCCGATGGAGATCGCCAACGGTGTGACCAAGAGCGGCTTGAGCATTCGTGACTGGCTGATCGGCCTGCGCGAGGCCGGGCTTGACACCATTCCCGGCACCGCCGCCGAGATTCTGGACGACGAAGTGCGCTGGGTGCTCACCAAGGGCAAGCTACCCACGTCGATGTGGATCGAGATCGTGACCACCGCCCACGAGGTGGGTCTGCGCTCGTCGTCGACGATGATGTACGGCCACGTCGACAGTCCGCGGCACTGGGTAGCCCACCTCAATGTGCTGCGTGACATCCAGGACCGGACCGGCGGGTTCACCGAGTTCGTGCCGTTGCCCTTCGTGCATCAGAATTCGCCGCTGTATCTGGCCGGCGCGGCGCGTCCCGGGCCCAGCCATCGGGACAACCGGGCGGTGCATGCCCTGGCGCGGATCATGTTGCACGGCCGCATCTCGCACATCCAGACCAGCTGGGTGAAGCTCGGCGTTGCGCGCACGCAAGTGATGCTCAACGGCGGCGCCAACGACCTGGGCGGCACGCTGATGGAGGAAACCATCTCGCGGATGGCCGGTTCGGAAAACGGGTCGGCCAAAACCGTCGCCGAGCTGGTCGCGATCGCCGAGGGCATAGGCCGCCCGGCACGCCAACGCACCACCACCTACGCCCCGCTGGCGGCCTAACCGCTCGTTACTTGTCGGTGCCTGCGGGTATACCGAAACCGTGGGACGACGCATTGACAACGACCGATTCCCGGAATGGCAGCCCTTCGCAGATGCGGTGCAGCAGCACCGCCCCGACGCCGGCACCTGGTGTGAAGCCTGGACGGTGCGCGACATCGTCGCCCATCAAGCCGGAAACGCCGAGGAACTCGCCCGGGTGCTCGGCGCGCACCTGGAAGGCGAACCCGTCGGCACCCGCAGTTTCGAGGAACGAGAGGGTCCGCTGCGCGGCCTGAACGACGCCGATCTGTGGGAGGCGCTGCAGGACAGGATGGCCACCCTGAACGAGGTCGCAGCGGCGGCCGACGAGGTTCCGGCCGATACCGATGTCGCGTGGACTGGCCGCACCATGAAGGTGCCCTGGTTCGCCGAGCACATGCGCGAAGAACTCGTTCTGCACGGCTGGGACATCACCGGCGACTGCGCTATCCAAGCCGCCTTCCGGGCGGCGCTGGCCGAGCCCTGGATGACGACCCACAGCGTCTTCGCGGTGGGGCGTCCGTTGCTCGCCAAGGGCGCCAAAGGGCTGGGTCCGGGCGAGCGAATCGAGGCTCGGCTGCGAGTTCCCGACACCGAGGACGTCTTCGTCAGTGCGGACGCCGACCATACGACCGTCGGGTTCGTCGACCCCGTGGGACAAGCCACGCTGGAAACCGATGCCGCAGCACGGGTTTTGCTGCTGTGGGGTCGCCGCCCCGCCGACCCGGCGCGGATCTGTAGCCGCGTGGGACCGGAAACCTTAGGCCGCGTCCGCCAGCTGCTCAGTGGCTACTGAACAACCTGTGCCGGTCAGGCTCAGTAGTTGTTGCAGACGACCGCGACCTGCTGG
>DATMMZ010000183.1:0-14593 GCA_035569455.1 Mycobacterium sp.
TCTGCGACGAACTCGGCATCGAGTTCCCGATCTTCGCCTTCACGCACTGCCGCGACGTCGTCGTCGCGGTGAGCAAGGCCGGCGGTTTCGGCGTGCTGGGCGCCGTCGGCTTCACGCCGGAACAGCTCGAGATCGAACTCAACTGGATCGATGAGCACATCGGCGACCACTCGTATGGCGTCGACATCGTGATCCCGAACAAGTACGAGGGCATGGACTCGGGTTTGTCCGCCGACGAGCTGACGAAGACTTTGCAGTCGATGGTGCCGCAGGAGCATCTCGATTTCGCCAAGAAGATTCTGGCCGACCACGGCGTACCGGTGGACGACAGCGACGAGAGCGCGTTGCAAATGCTGGGCTGGTCCGAGGCGACAGCGACCCCGCAGGTCGAGGTGGCGTTGCGGCATCCGAAGATGACGCTCGTCGCGAACGCGCTCGGCACTCCCCCGCCCAACATGATCAAGCACATCCACGACGAGGGTCGCAAGGTGGCCGCATTGTGCGGCTCGCCCTCACAGGCGCGCAAGCACGCCGACGCGGGTGTCGACATCATCATCGCCCAAGGCGGTGAAGCGGGCGGGCACTGCGGCGAGGTCGGCTCGATCGTGCTGTGGCCGCAGGTCGTCAAGGAGGTCGCGCCGGTGCCGGTGCTGGCGGCGGGGGGCATCGCCAGCGGCCAGCAGATCGCCGCGGCGTTGGCCCTTGGTGCGCAGGGCGCGTGGACCGGATCGCAGTGGCTGATGGTCGAGGAGGCCGGAAACACGCCCGTTCAGCAGGCCGCGTACACAAAGGCGTCCAGCCGCGACACGGTGCGCAGCCGGTCGTTCACGGGCAAGCCTGCCCGGATGTTGCGCAACGATTGGACCGAGGCCTGGGAGACGCCCGGCAACCCCGAGCCGCTCGGGATGCCGTTGCAGTACATGGTGTCCGGCATGGCGGTCGCCGCCACGCACAAGTACCCCGACCAGACCATCGACGTCGCGTTCAACCCGATCGGTCAGGTCGTCGGGCAGTTCACCAAGGTCGAGAAGACCTCCGCTGTCATCGAGCGGTGGGTGCAGGAGTACCTGGAGGCGACGAACACACTCAACGAACTCAACGAGGCCGCATCCGTTTAGGCGGAGCCACCTCATTTAGCCACGGCGCATCCAGCGCCAAGTTGTGTTGAATTCGTAATCGAACACGCGCTCCACGCCAGGTATTCAGGGAACGACCGTATTCCCGGCCGCACGTAGCCGACTGCATGGAGGGCTGACTCTGTGGTTCGCTTGCGACCTCCATCCGTGTCGAGGCTCTGCCTGATGGCGGGGATCGCCGCGGTAGTTGCCACCCTCGGGTTCGTGCACGGGGTAACCAAGAACCCGTGGGCAACCAGCTCACTGCCGTCGGCCGATGCTCAGCCCACCTCTGGTCCGCCTGCGACGCAGACTGTTTCATCGTCGGGGCCCTACCCGTCAGACGACCGGGGATTCATCAACTCCAGCGCCAGATGCGACGGGCCGCAGACCGCCGTCGCGATCGTGCGCACCCAGAACTCGCTTGTGACGATTTGCGCCGACCAACAGGGCGGCTACCTGTACCGCGGCGTGCGGTTGAGCGACGGCGCCGCCCTGACTGTGCCTGCCGAAACAACCGGCGGTCGCGAGTTCGTCGCGCGCAGCGAGGGAGTCACATACTCGTTGTCCACGCAGCAACTCGTGATCACCGCGGGTGACACCGTTGTCCGCCGAGAGCCGGTGATCGAATATCGCGAGTCGCATTCCTTCTCGGCCGAGGTACCACCGGGCGCGCAAACCTCCGTATCGCCGGCGCCGCCCAGCACTCAACAGTCTGCGGGATAGCAGCTTCTGTTAAGCCGAAGTCATTGGGCGGCAATCTTTCCCGCTGATGCAGGCCGTTTGTCGTCGAGGATCGACCACCAATAGTCCTCCGGTATGTCGGCGCCTGCCCGCAGGACCATGGCCAAGCCCGTGGCCATCGCGATGCCCAGAAGTCCGAGCCAAAGTCCCGCGAGAGCGATGAGAACCCACAGGACGGTGGTCAGCGTCGGCCACGGCGACGCCACCGCGAGCAGTGGCGCGAAGAAGAAGCCCGTGCCGACATACCAGGACGACCCCGCTCGGTCCGAAACCATCACGAATCGCAGCCACCGTGGCACCGCGGGCGCGCTCGTCATGTCGTTCCGCGTCATCGCGCTCCTTTCGCATCGTGGTTCCAGACTGCCGTCCGTAGGTAGGTATTGCAATTACCTCCGAGGTAGTGGTGCCGCTGACCGCGACCGGTCAGACTGAGGCGGTGACGCAGGCCAGGGTCCAGATGACCTCATTCGGAGACCTGCTGCGCGAATGGCGACAAAGGCGTCGAATGAGCCAGCTTGACCTGGCCCTCGCCGCCGACGTCTCGTCGCGTCACGTCAGCTTCATCGAGACCGGACGGTCGATCCCCAGCCGCGCGATGGTGTTGCGGCTTGCCGCAGTGCTTGATGTGCCACCGCGCGAACAAAACCACCTGCTGATCGCCGCGGGACTGGCTCCGGCGTACGCCGAGCGCTCTCTCGAAGACCCTGACATGGCGGCCGTGCGGGACGGCGTCGAGCAGGTGTTGGCGGCGTATGACCCGTTTCCTTGTCTGGCGGTCGACCGCGGCTGGCGTGTCCTTCGGTTCAACGCGGGCGCCATGGTGCTGCTCGACGGGGTCGCGGCCCATCTCCTCGAGCAACCCAACGCGCTCCGCATCTCGCTGCACCCGGACGGCCTGGCTCCACGCATCCGGAACCTGGCACAGTGGCGGCACCATGTCGTCGACCGGCTTCGCCGAGAGGTCGCCGTGAGCGGTTCGGATCACCTGTCGTCACTGCTGGCCGAGATCGAGTCCTACCCGGGCGGTTTCGAGAAGACCCGCGATCTGGGCGGCGTCGCCGTCCCGCTGCAGCTTCACACCACGTCGGGGCGACTCCTGACGTTCCTGAGCACCGTCACCACGTTCGGAACGGCGCTCGATCTGACGGCGGCCGAGCTCAGCATCGAGGCATTCCTGCCCGCTGACGAGGCAACCGCGGCGGCGCTGCGCTGACAGGTCCTGCCACCTTTGCGTGACCCCGTGACGAGACCCAGGTTTGTGGTGTAGCAATTCCTTAAGCGCAACAAGAACACGTTCTAGCGAGGAAGTGTGTCAATGCCGACTCCGAACCTGCCCCCGGGATTTGATTTCACCGACCCGGATATCTACGCCGAGCGGCTTCCGATTGAAGAGCTTGCCGAGATGCGCCGGACGGCACCGATCTGGTGGAACGACCAGCCGATGGGCATCGGCGGCTTCGACGACGGTGGCTTCTGGGTGGTCACCAAGCACAAGGACGTGAAGGAGGTGTCGCTGCGAAGCGACGTCTTCTCGAGCCTGAAGAAAACCGCCCTGCCCCGGTACAAGGACGGCACGGTGGGTGAACAGATCGATCGCGGCAAGTTCGTGCTGCTGAACATGGATGCGCCGCACCACACTCACCTACGCAAGATCGTTTCGCGCGCATTCACGCCGCGGGCGATCGAGCGGCTGCGGAACGACCTCAACGAGCGCGCACAGAACATCGTGAAGTCCGCAGCCGCGGAGGGCTCCGGCGACTTCGTCGAGCAGGTCTCTTGCGAGCTGCCGTTGCAGGCGATCGCCAGCCTGATGGGTGTGCCGCAAGAAGACCGCATGAAGATGTTCCACTGGTCCAACCAGATGGTCGGCGACATGGATCCAGAGTTCGCCGGAAATGACGCGATCGCCGCGTCCCTGGAACTGATCATGTACGGCATGAAAATGGCCGCCGAACGGGCCGATCAACCCGGCGAGGACCTCGTCACCAAGCTGGTCCAGGCCGATGTCGAGGGACACAAGCTCTCCGACGACGAGCTCGGGTTCTTCGTCATCCTCCTGGCGGTCGCGGGAAACGAGACGACCCGCAACTCCATCACCCAGGGAATGATGGCGTTCACCGATTTCCCCGACCAATGGGAGCTGTACAAGAAGGAACGCCCGATCACGGCAGCCGACGAAATCGTCCGCTGGGCAACGCCGGTCACGTCGTTCCAGCGCACCGCGCTCGAAGACACCGAGTTGTCCGGTGTGACGATCAAGAAAGACCAGCGGGTGGTGATGTTCTACCGCTCGGCCAACTTCGACGAGGACGTCTTCGAGGATCCCTACACGTTCAACATCTTGCGTGATCCCAACCCGCATGTGGGTTTTGGCGGCACCGGCGCGCACTACTGCATCGGCGCGAACCTGGCCAGAATGACGATCGATCTGATGTTCAACGCGATCGCGGACAACGCGCCCGACCTCACGCCGTTGACCAAACCGGAGCGGCTCAGGTCGGGGTGGCTCAACGGCATCAAGCACTGGAAGGTCGACTACGCCGGCAAATGCCCGGTGGCGCTTCCTCGGGGGTAGAGCGCAGCGACGGGGGAAGACGTTCCTCGGGGTAGGTGATCACCCAGGCGGCGGTGGTGGAGGCGCGTCCGTCGGTGGGGCGGTGTCGGGCGCAGGCGATGTGTTGGCAGGCGGCTGCGCGTCTTGGTGAAGGCCGGGGATGTGCGACAGGATTCGGGTCAACAGCGGCGGTTTTTCGCCCGGCACCGGGGGGGCGGCGGGCGGTGGCGGAACGTACGCTGGCGGCGGATCGGACGCCGGCGGCGGCGCAGCGTCCGGCGCAGGCGCCTGCTGCGGCTCGCCGGAAGACACCTCCTCGGCGGGGCTGATGGGTGCTTCGACCGTCGGAATCGCAGTCGGCGCCGGAGGTAGCACTGGCGCAGCCTGAGGGGGCTGCGCGACCCGGAGCGGCGGCGGTGCCGCGGGCGGCACCACGACCTGGGCGGCAACGGGTGGTGCGGGCGGCTTGGCCGCCTGCCGCTGGGCCTGGGCCGGGGCCGTACCGGAGCCGTTGCTCGACGTGAGCTTCAGCCCTGCCACCAGGGAGACCGAAACAACGAACGCCAAGACGCCGACGACCAGCATCGTCAGCGCCGCGGTATATGGCAGCGACCGTGATCGCCCGCCCGCCTGATGGCCGATACCCGACAGGCCGTACTCATCGACGGTGAATTCCGGGATCTGCGCTGATGCCAACGCCGCTCCGCGCGCAAGCGCCAACTCTGCCTCAGGAGGTGCGAACACCGGGATGCCCAGCGCCTGCTCGATTTGCTTGGCGAGCGCGGTGAGGCCGGCGTCGGGGCCGACGATGATCAGGCATTCGGGGTGCCAGTCGTTCACGTCGAAAATGCCTGAAAGCCAACCGATTAAGCCGCGGTTGCTGTCATCCTCGTGGTAGCTGATGGAGTGCACGGCTTCGTCATGAGTGTCCACCACCGACACGACGACGGATTCCGGCTCGAGTAGACAGAGTGCGGTCAGCCGATAGCCGACCGCGCGTCCAACCCCCCGTGCCAAGGCCTCGCCGGCCTCCGGAGACCGGACGGCGACGATGTTGTCGAATCCGGCATCGGTCAATAACTTGAGAAGCAGCGACGCCTCCAACTCGGACTCATCGCTCCACGTCACCCCGATGGCGTGCGGTCGGCGACCGTGTGCCATCGCGCGGGTCCGCGACATTGCGCCGGCGACATATTCAGAGGTACTGATGGCGGTCGCGCCTCGCCGTGTGGGGACATCGAAGGCGTCTTGGTCCATGATTTCGCCATCGGCTCCGTGGCCTTCGACGAGGACCAGGCCGACCGCGGTCGGCGTCATCGACAGTCCGAGTACCGTGTCCAGTTCGCACCTCTTACGTACCCGGTCCCACACGCTGCGACCTGCGGGTTCGCGGCGGCTTCTGCCGCAACGAAACCTCCAACACCGCTACGTGGACCGGGACAAAGGTTGTTCGTCCAGTTACGTCGGCTGAGCCTACCCGCGGACGGCGGCCGCGTCGCGGCGGGGACCACAGATCGCAATTGGTCTGACCACTTGACGTCTGACCGCTTGTCGGCGATGGTAGGGACATGGCATTACAGCCCGTCAATCGCCGCTCGGTACCTGAGGACGTGTTCGAACAGATCGTCGCCGAAGTGCTCAGCGGTCAGATGCAGCCCGGTGAAAGCCTGCCCAGTGAGCGCCGACTCGCGGAGGTCCTCGGGGTTTCGAGGCCGGCGGTGCGTGAGGCGCTCAAAAGGGTGTCGGCGGCGGGTCTCGTCGAGGTCCGCCAAGGAGATTCGACGACGGTGCGCGATTTTCGGCGGCATGCCGGGCTTGATCTGCTGCCCAGCCTGTTGCTGCGCGCCGGCGAACTCGACCTCGACGTTGCGCGAAGCATTCTCGAGGCTCGCCTGCACAACGGGCCAAGAGTTGCCGAGTTGGCAGCCAACCGTCGCCGACCGGAATTGGCAGCGCTGCTGGATGATTCCGTGCGCCAGCTGGAATCCGAAGATGACCCGATCGAGCGCCAGCGCTGTGCCCTGACATTCTGGGATCACGTCGTGGACGGCGCCGACTCCATCGTATTCCGGTTGATGTACAACACCCTTCGCGCCGCCTATGAGCCGGCGTTGCCCGCGCTGGCCGCCGTCATGCAGGCCGAGGTCGGCCGACCCGACGCCTATCGCCGCTTGGCCGATGCGATTGCCGCGGGCGACGCGGACCGCGCCGTGCACGCCGCCAGAGAGCTACTCGAACCGGCCACCCGCGCACTGATGGCGGCGCTCAACAGCCTGGAGGGTCAACGTTGACCACGATTGCGCACACCACCCGCAGAGCGTTTTCCCTGTCGGACGCCCGGCGCGAGTTCTGGAAGCACCCGTCGCCATGGATCATCGCCGCGACGCTTTTGGCCGCGCTTGCCGCACGCGTGGCTGTCGGCGACTGGCAGATCACCGATGCGATCGTGCCGGTGGTGATGATCGCGGGTTTCCCGTTCTTGGAGTGGGTGATTCACGTGTTCATCCTGCACTGGCGGCCACGCCGCGTGGGCGGAGTCACGGTTGACCCGCTGCTGGCCCGCAAGCATCGGGAACACCACGTCGACCCGCGTGATGTGCCGTTGATATTCATTCCGTGGCAGTCCCTGCTGTGGGTGGTGGCGACCGAGATTGCGATCACGCTGCTGGCGTTTCCGCGACCCGGAATGGGCCTGACGTTCCTGGCCTTCCTCGCGGTGCTCGGTATTGCCTACGAGTGGAGCCACTACCTCATCCACAGCGACTACAAGCCGAAAACCAGTGTCTATCGCGCTATCTGGCGGCACCACCGGCTTCACCACTTCAAGAACGAGCACTTCTGGTTCACCGTCACCAGTGCGGGCACCGCGGATCGGGTCTTGCGCACCTCGCCCGCTCCTGCGACTGTCGCTACCTCGGCAACGGTCAAGAATCTGCACGGCGGTCGACTGCCGCTGTGACCCCCAACCGCGCTACGCCTCTACGATGATCGGGTCACCGATGTTGACGGTATCGACGCGCCGTCGACCCTATTTCCTGATGAGCGAGGCGCGCATCTGTGTGAACCGGAACAGACCCGGTTGGCCCGACACGGCCTCGTAGGCACTCACCAGCTCGCCGACGAACCTCGTCCGGTCGTCCACGGTCACTCTGTCTGTCCAGGCGGCACTGCCCACCGCACACCAGCGCGCGAACCGCTCGCGCGTGCCGAAATCCCATTGCCGATCCGTGACGGTGAGATCAGCCACCGCAAGCCCAGCCCTCGTTGCCAACTCGCCGAAGTACTCCGGGTCCACATGAATGAACGGCGCGCTGAAGCCGGCGAACCGCGGCGCCCAGTGAGGCCGGCCGCACAGGGTCATCGCGACCGCTTCCACGCTTGGCCGCTCGCCAGCGCAGACGACCTGGATCAGCACGCGGGCGCCCGGACGCACCACTGAGGCGATCTGCTTCAGTGCACGCTGCTGTTGTGGTACCCAGTGAAGCGCGTTGAATGACACTGCAACATCGAAGTTTTGGGCGAACGGCAGGTCGCGGACGTCTGCTCGCGCAAACGACGGTCCCGACGGGCCGGGGCGATCGCCGCGCGCCGCCTCGCCCAGCATTCCCCGCGAGGGGTCGATTCCGACGACATACCCGTCGGGCACCATGCCCGCAATCATCCGGGTGACGTGGCCGTCGCCACATCCCACGTCGAGCACTTGTTCATTGCCCGCGAATTGAACCCACGCGACGGCCTCTTCTGCCATTGCCCGCTGCAGAGCGCTGATGTTGGCGTAGTCTTCGCCGCTCCACTCCGTCATGCGCTCAGTTAACGCCGCACTGCCGGACCGCGTGGGATGTCACAGCAATTCAACAGGATTTGTCTTCGGCTGCGCCCGTGTTCGCCTGCCGGGGTGTCGCCGACTGCGGCTTGATAGCGCATTTCGTTGGAATCGGCGGCAACAACCCGCACACTCGGCGCGGTCGTTTCCGTACTGTAATCGCTTTGGTGCAAACGCGTTTTCTCGTCGGGCGGGTGCCACTGAAATGATTGCGCGCATGGCGCGGGTGACACGTCGAGCGGTCTTGCAGGCCGGCGGCCTGGCGGCGGGTACCTACGCGATGGCAAATCTGTTGGCCCCCGGGGTGTCTCGCGGTGAACCGTCCGCAGCAGCAGCCACTGCACCGAAGTATCTCACCGGCTCGTTCATATCGGCCGCGCGTGGCGGCATCGAGACCAACTGGGCGATCGCCCGGCCGCCCGGACAGACGGAGACGTTGCGCCCGGTCATCGCTCTACACGGCCGAGACGGCAACGCGACGGCCGTGATGGACCTCGGTGTTCCTGACGGTCTGGCGCGGGTGGTCAGGGCCGGCTTGCCGCCGTTCGCGGTAGTGTCCGTCGACGGCGGCAACACCTACTGGCACAGACGGGCGGCAGGCGCAGACTCCGGCGCGATGGTGCTCACGGAGCTGCTGCCAATGCTCGCCACGCAGGGCCTCGACACTTCTCGGGTGGCGTTCATGGGTTGGTCGATGGGCGGTTACGGCGCCCTGCTGTTGGGCGCGCGGCTCGGCCCTGCGCGGACGGCGGGCATCTGCGCGGTCAGCCCGGCGTTGTGGACGTCATATCTGCAAACCGACGACGGCGCCTTCGACAGCTCGGACGACTGGGCTACGAACACGGTCTTCGGACTGCGGCAGCTGGCGTCGATCCCGATCCGGGTGGACTGCGGCACCAGCGACAGGTTCTACGCGGCCACCCGGCAGTTCGTGGCGCAACTGCCGAAGCCGGTGGCGGGTGGTTTCTCCCAGGGTGGCCACGATGTTTCGTTCTGGCGCCCCCAACTGCCTGATGAGCTGACCTGGCTGGCGTCGTAACCGCGCCGAGGTCGCTAGCGCGGGACGAAGTCCGTTATTGCGGTGACGATCTCAGCGGCGGCGTCTTCCTGCAGGTAGTGGCCGGCGCCTTCGAGAATGACGGTCCGATGTATCGGGAACAGGGTTTCAAAACGTTTGCGCTCGGGTTCGCGGAACGCGAAGTCGCTGGTGGGCCAGATGATCAGCGCGGGCCGGTCGGACAGCGTAGGCAACCCATCATTGACCTCTGCCAAAAACTGTCTGCTGCTTAGGATTTCGCGTGGAAAAACCGCGACCGGCCGTCGGGACTCGGGCGTCGGGAACGGTCCACGATAGGCGTTCATCTCGTCTTCGGAGAGGCGACGGCGGCGCACGCCTCCGGGCAGGATCGTTTCGACGAAGAAGTTCCTCCGTTCGATCAGGTACCTGCCCAGCGGGCTGCCGAGGATCCGCGAGAATGCCTGGGTGCCCAGATCGGTTTTCGGCCACGCCCAGGTGTTGGCGATGACGAACCGGATGAACCGTTGGGGCTGACGGGTGGCGACGGCGAAGCCGATCGGGCCGCCCCAGTCCTGAACCATCATCGTCACCCCGGTCAGGTTCAGTTCGGCCACGAACTGAGCAACGACGTTGGCATGCTCTGCCGGCGTGAAGCCGTACCCGAAGGGTGCTGCCGACAACCCGAAGCCGGGGTAATCCAATGCCACGCAGCGGTATTGGCCTCGGAGCCCGATGATGATCTCGCGGTACAGAAACGACCAGGTCGGATTTCCGTGCAACAAGAGCAGCGTCGGACCGCTGCCTTCGTCGACGTAGTGCACCACGGATCCGTCGATGTGCAGATAGCGGTCCTGGAATGGGTACAGCCGGTTGGGTACCCAGGCGGGGCGATCGGGAGTGGTCATCGGCTCAATTCTCGCCGACAGGGCCCCGGACCGTCCATCACAGATGGAGTTGATCGGTGATATCGGTCCAGCCGGTGCTGTCGTTGCGATGGTTCGCGGTATTCCGGCATTCTCCATACACCTTCATGACCCCGGAGGTGAGGCGATCGGGGTCCCGGTACAAGATGACCGTGACGCCGTCCTTGTACAGCGTGGCGCCGAACAGGTACTGGTTGGGCGGTAGGCCTTTCTGCCAGCCGTGCGGCACCATCGCCGCCGCAACCTGGTCGAAATAGTCGACTGACCCGGGCAGGTCGAACGTCACATAAATCGCGCCCTGGTACGGCGGATCAGCCTCATTCCTGCACGACATCAAGATGTAGCCGCCGCTGGCGCCGTGCAGGTTGGCGACCGCGACCATCTGCTTCGCCGGCTCGATGACTTGGGTCTTGGTCTGTTCGTCACTCAGCGGTTGCGCCGGACGGTTCAGCGCGTCGCCGCGCGTCCGGAGCACGAGGAACGCTGCGCCCGCAGCCACCACCGCGGCGAGCGCAACCACTACCAGCACGAGTGATCGCGGCGGGCCGACCCGTCTGGTCCTACTGCCGTTCACTTCCCGCACTTCAAGCACCTCGTTGTGCTTCCAGGCTAGTGGACGTTCTGCTTAGATCACGGCATGGAAGGGTCAGTAACGGTGCACATGGCCGCGCCCCCGATGAAGATTTGGGATCTGGTGGCCGACGTTCGAAACACAGGCCGGTTCTCGCCGGAAGTCTTCGAGGCGGAGTGGCTCGAAGACGCGACCGGCCCGGCGGTGGGTGCTCGGTTCCGCGGGCATGTCAAACGCAATGAGATCGGGCCCGTCTACTGGACGACGTGCCGCGTCAGCGACTGCGAGCCCGGTCGCGAGTTCGGGTTCGACGTGATGCTCGGCGATGATCCGGTCAACCACTGGCACTACGAGTTCGCGCCCAGCGGTGAGGGCACCGACGTCACGGAGTCCTTCCGGCTGAAGATGTCCCCGGTGCTACGCGTGTACACAGCGACGCTCGGCCCACTGCGCCGGCGCCGCAACATCCGCGACATGCGTAAGACGCTCGAACGGATTAAGGACGTCGTCGAGACGGCTTGAACCGCGCCGCGGGTAGCGCTGCGACCTGGGAGCCAGCGATGCCGGCGATCAATCGATCGCACACCAGATGCATTTCCGCTCTCACTCGATCAGCGTCGGCGGCGCGTGCGACGTACAGTGCGGCCTCGTCGAGCGCGCCGAGCAGCACGTGAGCGGTCGGGCGCACCGGCTGGTCGGGCACCACCCCGTCCGCAATCGCCTGCGCCAGCATCGCCTCGATGACCCCGAGCCCGTATTTCATGCCGACCGTGCGCCATTGCTCCCACCCCAGGACGGCCGGCGCGTCGATCAGCACGATCTGCTGAACATCCGGGGCCGAAACGAGATCCAGGAAGAGGCGGGCGCCGACCCGCATCGCCTGCAGCTGGTCCGCGGGCGAGGCGGCCACGATGCGCTGCCCGACATCCGCGACCAGCTCGCGCTCAACCTCTTCGTACACCGCTGCGAACAGCGCGGCTTTGTCGTGGAACTGGTGATACAGCGCGCCCCGGGTCACACCTGCGGCCGCGACGATCGCCTCGGTCGATACAGCGCTGAAACCCTTCTCGGCGAACAGCTTTCGGGCACTGTCGATCAACCGCGCCCTGGTCGCCGCGGTCCGCTCGGCTTGGGTTCTGCGAGTCGGTGGCGCGCTGCCAGACTTGACTTTCATACAGCTTGCACGTAACTTCCGTACCGAGTGTTTGTAAGTTGCAGTAGAGAGGATAGCGGACATGCCCCAAGCGACGCTGGATCACGCGACAATCGATTACCGCGTGTTGGGCCCGGACGACTCCCCCCACCCGCCGGTGCTGTTCGTCCACGGAATCCTCGTCGACCACCGGCTGTGGCTGAAAGTCGCAGAGGAATTGGCGGGCCGAGGATTCCGGTGCGTCCTTCCGGATTGGCCGCTGGGATCCCACACGGTTCCCGTCAACGACGGCGCCGATCTGTCACCGCCCGGCGTGGCGACAATGATTCGCGACCTGATCGTTGCACTCGACCTCACGGACGTAACGCTGGTGGGAAGCGACACCGGCGGCGGGTTGTGCCAACTCACGATCGACGCCTACCCCGATCACGTTGGCCGTGTAGTGCTCACCAACTGTGACGCCTTCGACAAGTTCCCGCCATTCCCGTTCGATGTCGTGTTCGCGTTGCTGCGCGGCCCGATGTCGATCAAGACCCTGTTCGCGACGATGCGGCTGAAAGCGCTGCGACAGTCTCCGCTCGGGTTCGGGCTGCTGGTTCGCCACCCCGATCCGGTGCTGACCGCTTCGTGGTTGCGACCGTGTCGCACGGACTCGCGTATTTGCCGCGATCTGGCAAGACTATTGCGCCACGTAGCCGCAACCGATCTGACCGACGTGGCGACCCGCCTACCGCGGTTCACCAAGCCGGTCACGCTCGTCTGGGGCCAGGCGGATCGCTGTTTCACCCCGTCGCTGGGACGGCGACTGGCTGAACAGTTTCCGCACTCGACACTTATCGAGGTGCCGGACGCCAAAACATTCGTGGCGCTGGACGATCCTGCGGCAGTCGTCGGCGCGATCGAGAAGATCGACGCGCAACGGCCCGCCTGATTACGACATGTGGAGCCGCTGCGCGATCATCCCTGGGTTAGCCGACTCGCACTAGCCCTTTTCGCAGGTGAACTGGCAGACGTCGATGTAGCCCTCGCGGAACAGTTCCGCGCAGCCGGTCAGGTACCTCATGTAGCGGTCGTAGATCTCTTCGGACTGGACCGCGATCGCCTCATCCTTGCGGGACGCCAGGGCCGTGGCCCAGTGGTCGAGCGTCCGCGCATAGTGGAACCGCAGTGACTGAACTTGCGTGACGTTGAAGCCGGCCTTCGTCGCATGCTCCTCGACGCGCGCCACCTTCGGCAGCCGCCCGCCGGGGAAGATCTCCTCCATGATGAATTTGACGAACCGGACAATCTTCATCGTCAACGGCAGCCCGCGCTGTTTGATCTCGTCATCGCTCGCCTGGATGATCGTGTGCAGCAGCATCACGCCGTTGTGCGGCAGCACACCGTGCGCCATCGTGAAGAACGGGTCGTAGCGGTCGAAGCCGAAGTGCTCGAACGCGCCGATGGACACGATGCGATCCACAGGTTCGTGGAACTGCTCCCAGCCCTGCAGGAGCACCCGCTTGGAGCGCAGGCTGTGGGATTGCGCGAACAGCTTCTCGACGTGCGCCTGTTGGTTCTTCGACAGCGTCAACCCGATGACGTTGACGTCGTACTTCTCGACGGCGCGCAGCAGGGTGGCGCCCCAGCCGCAGCCGATATCCAGCAACGTCATTCCCGGCTGCATTGCCAGTTTGCCCAGCGCCAGATCGATTTTGGCGATCTGTGCTTGCTCGAGCGTCATGTCGTTGCGCTCGAAATACGCGCAGCTATAGGTCTGGGTGGGGTCGAGGAACAACCGGTAGAAATCGTCGGACAGGTCGTAGTGGTGCTGCACGTGCTCGAAGTGAGGCGTCAGCCTCTGACGTTCAGCTGGTGTCTTTCGCAATGTCGATCCTGTTCAGCGCCTGTGAGAGGGCTCTCGCACAACGGCCCGTCGCGGTTCTCTTCGGGTTGACCTCGTCCCACGATGGTACGAGATGTTCGACGGAGCCAAGGCGCAGGGCGTCCCGCTGCTGATGACGCGACGTGACAGGATTCGGCGATCACCCGGTCGGCGCGGCCCCGAGCACCCGCTGCAGATCCGGCTTCATGGCCTGTAGCTGGCCACCCCAGTAGCCCCAGCTGTGCGTCCCGTTGGGCGGGAAGTTGAACACGCCGTTGCGACCGCCGGCCGCGAGGTACCTGCTCTGGAACTCCTTGTTGGTGCGGATGGTCAACCCCTCGAGGAACTGTGCGGGGATCTGGGCGTTGCCGAGACCCGCGTCGAGGTCGGTCGGATTGCCGTTGCCGCTGTACACCCAGATGCGGGTGTTGTTGCCGACGAGCTGTCCGATTTGGTTCATCGGGTCGTTTCGCTGCCAGGCCCCACCGCCGTACGGTCCCCACATGTCGAGTGCGTTGAACCCGCCGGCGTCGGCCATCGAAACGCCGACCAGGATGGGCCAGAAGCCCGCCGACAGGTTGAGGAAGCCGGACAACGACCCGGCGTAGACGAACTGGTTCGGATGATAGGCCGCCAGGATGAGCGCCGAGCTGCCCGACATGGACAGGCCGACTACGGCGTTGCCGCTCGAGCTGATCTTCCTGTTGGCCGCCAGCCATCCCGGGAGCTCGGATGTGAGGAACGTCTCCCACTTGTAGGTGTAGGTCTGGCCGTTGCCGACCGCGGGGCGGTACCAGTCGGTGTAGAAGCTGGACATGCCGCCGACCG
>DATMMZ010000184.1:0-27453 GCA_035569455.1 Mycobacterium sp.
TCATCGCCGCGGACCTCGCACTCGCCGGTGTGCAACCCCGCGCGCACCTCGATGCCCAGCGCCTGCACCGCGTCGCGGATCGCCATCGCGCAACGGATCGCTCGCTGAGGACCGTCGAACATCGCGAGGAAGCCGTCGCCCGAAGTGTTCACCTCGCGGCCTCGAAACCGCGCCAATTGCGACCGGACGACGGCGTCGTGCGCATCAAGCAACGCATGCCAGTCCCGGTCACCCATCTCCGCCGCTTGCCGCGTCGAGTCCATGATGTCGGTGAACAGCACCGTGGCGAGAACCCGATCGTCGGCCACCTCGGCCTGGTGCCCGGTGAGGAACTCCGCGATCTCCAGGAAGGACGGGCGCCAGTCCGGTTCCACGAAGTGGTACATGTTGCGCCCTGGAAGCCCAACGTACTTCGCGCTCGATATGTGATCCGCGATGTACTTAGCCTGCGCTGGCGGGAGGAACTGGTCGTCGGTGTGATGGAGGACGAGGGTGGGCACGCGGATTGTCGGAAGAACCGCCCGCACATCCTGCTCGGCCCCGAGCGGCTGCAGGAGCGCGACGGTGTTTGGGCTCGCCGCCAGGCGTTCTAGTCGAGCCCACGCTGCCCGAATTTCCTCGTTCCACGGCATGTCCGGATTGATCAGATGCTCGTACTCGCCCGTCCCCCACTTGGCGGCGAAGGCAGCCTGGCCGTCCTCGAAGTTTATTCGTCCGGTGCGCTCGGTCCAGGGATCGGCGTAGCACTCGAGCGCGACCAGTGCTGCCGTGCGTGACGGATGTGTCGCTGCGAACAGCGCCGCTGGCGCGAACGCGCCGTCGATCGCGAGGATGACCGCTTCGCGACTCCCGAGATCGTCAAGCACGGCGGTGATGCTGTCGGCCGATTGCTCCATGTTCGGCATTGCGCCAGGGGTGACGGGGTCGGACGCTCCGGTGCCCGGCTGGTCGAAGAAGATCAGCCGACCGAGCGATGTCATCGCCTCGACCCAGCCCTGAATGGACGGCAGCTCCGGAAAGACCTCACAGTTCGTGATCCATGGAGAGACGAACACCAGGTCGCGAGGACCTTCGCGCGATGTGCGATAGGCGACGTGCAAGTCCCCATTCATCGCATAGCGCGTCTCCGAGAACATTGCGGAAGTGTAAGCCGAGGAGCGGGTCGAGTTTCGGTGTCTTGCCACGGCTCGTGGGCGGTAGCCACGACGGCGTTGGCGTGGCTATGTCGCAAAGTCTGCGCGGCGTCGGAGGAGCGACGATAAGAGAGTATTTCGGAAAATCGATCCCACCGGGTGCACAAGCGCTTGAGGCAGGCGAAATCAGTTTCGCCGCAACCCACCGCTATTTAGAGGTGACGGCGAAGAGATGCCATTCGCCGGGCACGCCCTTGAGTGCGTGCGCGCCGCGGTCTTCGAATTCGAGGCCCGATCCGATCACGAGGTCGCGCAGCGTGCTGGACACCAGCACGTCGTTCGGCCCGGCAAAGGCGCTCACGCGCGCGCCGATGTGCACGGCGATTCCGCCGATGTCATCGCCGCGGATTTCGCACTCGCCGGTGTGTAACCCGGCCCGCACCTCGATGCCGAGTGCCTGCACCGCGTCACGGATCGCCATGGCGCAGCGGATCGCTCGCTGCGGGCCGTCGAACATCGCCAGGAACCCGTCTCCCGACGTGTTCACCTCGCGGCCCCGAAAACGAGCAAGCTGTGCCCTGACGACGGCGTCGTGTGCGTCGAGCAAGGCATGCCAGTCGCGGTCGCCCATCTCCGCGGCTCGGCGCGTCGAGTCCACGATGTCAGTGAAGAGCACCGTGGCCAGCACCCGATCATCGGCCAGGTCAGCCCCTTGGTCGGTGAGGAACTCGGCGATTTCCTGAAAGGACGCGCGCCAGTCAGGTTCGACGAGGTGGAAAACGTTGCGCCCTGGAAGCTCAACGTACTTCGCGCCCGATATGCGATCAGCGACGTCCTTGCCCCACTCGGGCGGGATAAAGGGGTCGTCGGTGTGATGGAGGACGAGTGTGGGGACACGGACGGTGGGAAGCAACGCCCGCACATCCGTTTCGGCCAGCAGAGACATCATGAGAGCAGCGGTACCTGGGCTTGCCCCCAGGCGTTCATAGCGTGCCCACGCTCCCCGGATCTCCTCATTCCACGGCATGTCCGGATTTAAGACATGTTGCATCTCCCCGGTGCCCCACCTGGCGACCATGGCGGCAGCGGTCTGCTCGGCTGCGGGTCCTTCGGTGCGCTCAGCCATCGGATCCGCGTAGCCCTCCAGCACGACCAGCCCGGCTGTCCGCGACGGATGTGTTGCCGCAAACAGCGCCCCCGTCGCGAGCGCGCCGGACATCGCGACCAGCACCGCTTCACGACTCCCGAGATCATCCAACACCGCGGTGATGCTGTCGGCCCATAGCTCCAACGTCGGCAGCGCGCGCGACGTGACAGGATCAGACACTCCAGTGCCCGGCTGGTCGAAGAAAATCAGTCGACCGAGCGATGTCATCGCCTCAGCCCACCCTCGAAGAGACGGCTGCTCAGGAAAGTCGTCACAGTTGCTGAACCACGACGGGACGAGCACGATGTCGCGCTCGCCCTCGGGCGAAGCGCGATAGGCGACGCGCAAATCGCCATTCATAGCATAGCGCGTCTCCGAGAACACCGGAGAAGTCTAAGCCGCGCAGCGGGTCGAGCGATGCGCATCGGCAGCGTTTACGCTGCTCACAAGCGTTCCGCTGAAGTGTTCTTCAACCAGTCGGTAACATCATCTGCTCAAGATCTTCTACACCCGGCCAAGTCCCCAGCCTCAAACAGATGACTGTCGATTCCTTTGAGCTATCCAGCTTCGCTGGCCGGTACGACCTCGGGCTTGATCAGGATTTCAGTTCTCCGATCTGATGATGTGGTCGTCAGCTTCGTCGCTGGGTGGTGGTGGGTGTCCGCATGCTTGTCGTCATTTGAATTCCTTTTTTGAGTGGGCGTTTGGTTTTGTCCTCATCTGGTAGCGATGACGAACAGTTGGTGGCTGATACATGCCGCTGCCCAAGCTACGGATCCGCAGTCGCCGTGGCTCGCTTCTGGCACTAGTCGCGAAGTGTGCGATAGAACGCTTTTGCGTGTTGTGCTCACCGAGCCGGGCACGAACCCGACCGAGGACTGCTGACGCTCAAACCGATTCCTCCAGCCCACGCAAGGCGGTCAATGCCAATGTCGGGACGCAGGCCGTCATCGCGGGGGGACGCACCCGCCCTTAAGTGTTCTTCGCAATCTCGGTGCCACCACCTGTTGAAGCGTCTGGGCAGGCAGCAGCGGCCAGGCGGATCGGCAACTCCCCCATCACTTCAGGGGAGTCCGTCGGCTCCCTGAGGTGATGGGGTGGCGTGGACTATTTCACCCAGATGAGCAGATCCGCCGGTCCGGTCCGGTACACCACACCGTTGGGGTTATCGCCGGTGACATCGAAGTACAGTTTGCCGGTGTCTGATTGGCCCTGGGGTATGTAGTTCCAACTGAAGGATGGGGGGGTTGGGACCCCGAGAACAAATCCGTAGTCTTGACCGCTCGGGGTGCGAGCGCTGAAGCGAAATGGGAGGGGCATGGCTTGGCCTTGGATGGCTTTGTCCGTGGCGGTCGCCTCCCAGAGCTTGCCGCGGATCGCGACGTTGATGGCGTCCGTGCTGGGTTGGAGGTTGCCGACGGTCCAACCCTGGACAACGCCGCTGTTGACGAGGGTTTCCTCGGTGCCGAATTTCTGGACGATGGGATTGCTGTCGCCGGAGGCGGTTGGTGGGGCGGCGATACCGATGCCTGCTGCCGTTAACACGGTCGCTACCGCCGACACCGCGGCGGTGGTGATATTCATTGTTTCATTCCTGTCGTGCGAGCGGTGATTTCCCCGCAGTGCGGGTGATCACCGCTACCTGGGTAAATGTGCACAAGCACTTATTACAAGTTCATGGTAAGCAGACATTGTTCCCGCGAACGAGGGCCATTCGGCCACCTCCAGAGGCGAATTAACGATCCCGACGACGACCCCGAGGGCTGTTAGCTGTGCCGCTTGGTGGCCCCGGCCACCTTGGAGTTCTAAACCGTACTTCACGCAGTCACTGGCATCCCGGACCGCGATATGCCCAAACGCGCCGCACCCGCGCGCAAAACCGGACCCACCGCATCGCCACCAAACGCCGACAGCATCACCATGCTCGCGCGACCCGAACGGCCGAGTGTTTGAACTACGCCCGGCCGGCCCGAGACCGCACCACCTGACGACCCACCACCGGTCTGACTTCGCGGCTATCGTTTCCAACGCGGTAATCTCATTCTCGAAGCGTCGTACATCAGCGCGCCTGAAGAGGAGATTCCGCCTATGGCCGGCCCCAGCGATGAAGCCGAAGTGACGCGCGCCGAACGCTTCATCAAGACGGCAGTCGAGATCCTGGGCGAAACCGGGCGCACCGACTTCACCGTGCAGGAGGTGGTCACCCGCTCCAAGACCTCACTGCGCGCCTTCTACCAGCATTTTTCCGGCAAGGACGAACTGCTGCTCGCGCTGTTCGAAAAAACCATCGCACAATCGGCGGAAATCTGGCGCGCCGAGACCACCGGGCTGGACAGCACCGCAGCGCTGAAGCTGGTGATCGACCGCGTCAGCCAACAACCGGAATCGAGCACCCAAGACAGTCTCAATCGGGCGCTCAGCCTCTACAACCAGCACCTCGCCGAGACCCGTCCCCGCGAATACGCCCGCGTGCTCTCCCCGTTGCATCAACTGATTCGCGACATCGTGGGGCTGGGCATCACCGAGGGCGTCTTCAACCCGGGACTTGACGTCGGGGCCGCGGCGGCGATCGCCATGCAGACGATGGTTGGCGCGCAGCGATTGCATTGGCTGGGCAGCGAATTGAACGGCACACCGATAGACGCCGGCCAGCTGTACGACTTCTGCAGCCGTGCGCTTGGCATCCGCGACACCGAAGAGGCGTCCGACGCGCCCTCGCTGGGTGAGCTGTTCGCTCTGATCGGGATGCGTCCGGCCACCCACAAGGGTGAGTTCGCGATGAGGATGCCGGTCAGCCCTCAGGTGGTCAACACCTCGGGCGCCCTTCAGGGCGGGTTGATCGCCACGCTCGTCGACGTGGCGGGGGGACAGTTCGGGCTGGACCATCTGCAGCCGGGCACCACCATGACGACCGCTGACCTCTTCGTCCGCTATCTAAGGCCGATCCGGCAGGGCTCGGCACTCGCGGTGCCCCGGATGCTGCGGTCCGGCCGCCGCGCGATGGTCATGCAGGTCGACATATACGGCGAAGGCGATGACGAGCTCCTCGCGACGGCGACCGTGAACTTCGCTGTGATCAACGGAACGACACCAGAGCTTCCCACCTGGCCGGACGCATAGCCGGCCACAAGGCCGCTTACACCTTGCCGCGCAGAAGTGGTAACGTCATTACCGCCTACAGAGAACCCAAGACTTCCGCAAGGAGATCGCCATGCCGTCTCGCGAACTTTCCTTCCCCGTGTTCGACGCGGACAACCACATGTACGAGCCCCAGGAGGCGCTGACCAAGTTCCTCCCGGACAAGCGCAAGCGTGTGATCGACTACGTGCAGGTGCGTGGTCGCACCAAGATCGTGGTGCGCGGCCACATCAGCGAATACATCCCGAACCCGACGTTCGAGGTGGTGGCCCGGCCGGGTGCACAGGAGGAGTACTTCCGGCACGGCAGCGGCGGTAAGAGCTACCGCGAGGTCCTGGGTGAGCCGATGAAGGCGATCCCCGCCTTCCGCGAGCCTGGCCCGCGGTTGGAGGTCATGGACGAGCTGGGCGTCGACTACGCCCTGATGTTCCCCACGCTGGCCAGCCTGGTCGAAGAGCGCATGAAAGACGACCCGGAGATGACCCACGACGTCATTCACGCGCTCAACCAATGGATGCACGAGACCTGGACGTTCAACTACAAGGAACGCATCTTCGCCACCCCGGTGATCACCCTGCCCATCGTCGACCGGGCGCTCGAAGAACTCGAATGGTGTCTGGAGCGGGGCGCGCGCACCGTGCTGGTTCGCCCGGCGCCGGTACCCGGCTACCGCGGCAGCCGGTCGTTCGGCCTCAAGGAGTTCGACCCCTTCTGGCAGGCCTGCATCAAAGCCGGGATCCCGGTCTCGATGCATGCCTCCGACAGCGGTTACTCCGAGCTGCTCAACGTGTGGGAGCCCGGCGACGAATTCCTGCCGTTCAAACCGACGGCCTTCCGCAGCCTGGCGATGGGCCATCGGCCGATTGAAGATGCGATGGGGGCGTTGGTCTGCCACGGCGCGCTGTCCCGCAACCCGGAGCTGCGGGTCCTGTCGATCGAAAACGGCGCCGACTGGGTGCCCCACCTGTTCAAGGGGTTGAAGGGCGTCTACAAGAAGATGCCCAACGCGTTCGACGAAGACCCGATCGAGGCGTTCAAGCGGTGCGTTTACGTCAGCCCGTTCTGGGAGGACCGGTTCACCGAGATCGTCAAAATGGTGGGCACCGACCGGGTGGTCTTCGGATCCGACTGGCCGCACCCCGAAGGCCTGAAGGACCCCATCACCTTCGTCGACGAACTTGCCGACTTCGGCGAAGAGGACGTCGCAAAGATCATGGGCGGCAACATGATGGAAGTAATGAAGGTCTCAAAGCCGGTCTCAGCCTGACCAAGTAAGGGTCGATCTATAGACGGAATCGACCCGTCCTGCTATACAAAGAACTTCGCAACATGCGAAGGTCTGCCTTCGAACACGTGACGGGCATCCATCGCGGCCACTGAAACGCGGCCGATTAGGAGTGCGCCATGAGTCTGGCTCCAGGCGAGCATTCCCAACCAGGTCTGACCCAGGTGATGTTGAGCACGCGTCTGATATCGGAGCTGGGCGATCCGCATAGCACGTTGCGGGCTACCATCCAGCGCAACGGACCGGCGGTGATCATCCGCGCGGGTGGTGAGATCGACGCCTCCAACGAGGACACGTGGCGCCGGCTGGTCACTGAGGCGGCCGTAGTCGCCGCCCCACCAGGTCCGCTCGTCGTCGACGTCAGTGGCTGCGATTTCATGGGCTGTTGCGCGATCTCCGTCCTGGCCGACGAAGCGGAGCGGTGCCGCAGTCGAGGCGTCGGACTGCGCCTGGTGAGCTGCAACCCTAGCGTTGCCCGGATCATCGCAGCCTGTGAGCTCAGCGTCATACTGCCCGTTCATCCAACTACGGACTCCGCGCTGTCGCCGGCCGTGGCTTGAGGCCCCAGGACCCGCCCGGAAATTGGTGCGAGTAGCACCTGACACGCGTTGATAATCTGGATGATGCGCTTGGCGAAGGTGTCAGCGTAGCCATGTCGTTGTGTAAAAGAGGTCCGTGATCGGGTCCGGAGAAAGTCCTAGGAGGGACGGCCAAATGGCGGCCGAAATGGACTGGGACAAAACCGTCGGCAAAGCCGAAGAGGTCCGGCGCATCTTCGAGAATGTCCCCGCGATGATGGTCGGCCTGGAGGGGCCCGACCATCGCTTCATCGCAGTCAACGCCGCTTATCGTGCATTCAACCCGACGTTCCCCACCGTCGGTCTGACCGCACGTGAGGTCTTTCCCGAGCTCGAGGCCCAGCAGGTTTACGAGATGTTCGACCGGGTCTATCAATCCGGTGAGCCTCAATCCGGCGCGGAGTGGCGGCTGCAGACCGACTACGACGGCTCGGGGATCCAGGAACGGTATTTCGACTTTCTCGTCACACCGCGCCGCCGCGCGGACGGGTCAATCGAGGGCGTGCAGCTCGTCTTCGACGACGTGACGAACCGGGTGCGGGCACGGCTGGCCGCCGAGGCGCGCGTCGAGGAGCTGTCCGAGCGATACCGTCACGTGCGCGATTCGGCCACCGTCATGCAGCAGGCGTTACTGGCTCCGTCTGTGCCCGTGGTGCCCGGCGTCGACATCACGGCGGAGTACCTCGTGGCGGCGGAGGACACCGCGGCCGGAGGCGACTGGTTCGACGCGATAGCGCTCGGGGATCGGCTGGTCCTCATCGTCGGCGACGTCGTCGGCCACGGTGTCGAAGCCGCGGCGGTGATGTCGCAATTGCGTACCGCCGTGCGGATGCAGATCACGGCGGGGCACACAATCGTCGAAGCGCTCGAGGCGGTGGACCGCTTCCACGAACACGTACCCGGATCGAAGTCGGCCACGCTGTGTATCGGCTCGCTCGACTTCACGACGGGTGAGTTCCAGTACTGCACCGCCGGACACCCACCGCCGTTGTTGCTGACCGCCGACTCGAGCTCACGGTATGTGGAACCATCCGGCGCGGGTCCGCTCGGAAGCGGCGTCGGATTCCCGGTGTGCACCGAACTGCTCGATGTGGGCGACTCGATCCTGCTGTACACCGACGGCCTGATCGAGCGCCCAGGGCGTCCGCTGGTCGCCAGCACCGCGGAATTCGCCGATCTGGCGGCGAATATCGCCGGTGGTGCCAGCGGCTTCGTCCTGGACTCCCCGGCGCGGCCCATCGACCGCACCTGTTCGGAGACGCTTGAATTGCTGCTCCGGTCGACCGGCTACAGCGACGACGTCACTCTGCTTGCGGCACAACGGCGTACACCACCGCCACCGCTGCACATGAGTGTGGACGCGACGGTCCACGCCTCACGCAAGGTTCGCGCCCGCCTTCGTGAATGGCTGGCAGAGATCGGCGCCGACGCAGCCGACATCTCCGACGTCGTGCACGCGATGTCCGAGTTCGTCGAGAACGCGGTCGAGCACGGGTACGGCACCGAGGTTGCCGATGGTGTCGTCGTCGAGGCATCGCTGGCCGGCGATGGCAACCTGCACGCTTCGGTGATCGACCGCGGCCAGTGGAAGGATTACCGGGAAGGCGAGCATGGCCGCGGACGCGGACTAGCGATGGCCGAAGCCTTGGTGTCCCGGGCGCACGTGACGTATGGACCCGACGGCACGACTGCGACGTTGACGCATCGGCTGTCACGACCCGCAAACTTCGTGACCGACACACTGGTCAGCCGCTCAACTTATCAACGGGCGGTCGACTGCGAATTCGTCTCCCTGGTCGGCTCGGGAGAATTGGCCGGCCGTATCGTCGTCAGCGGTGACGTCGATTCGAACACGGCGTCCACCTTGGACCGTCAGATCGCCGTCCAAAGCCGCTCTGGCATAGCACCTTTGACGATCGATCTCAGCGCCGTGACCCACCTCGGGTCGGCGGGGGTCAGCGCGCTGGCCGCCGCCCGCGACCGGGCGCGCAGGCAGGGCGGCGACTGTGTGCTGGTAGCTCCGCCCGGGAGCACTGCGCACCACGTTTTGTCGCTGGTCCAGCTGCCCTTCGTCACCGGCGAGGCCAGCGGTGACGCCGAGGACATCTTCGCCGAGGAGTAGGGCTGCGCTGGTACGGGCGTCGACCTGTCAGCGTGTCTGGCCGTGCCGCACCTGATTGAACGGCACCCCGCGGTCGGCGGCGTATTCCCGTGGGAAGCCCAGCACCCGTTCGCCGATGACGTTGCGGGCCATCTCATTTGTGCCGCCGCCGATTGCGACGTTCTGCCGAGACAAGTATCGCAGTCCGGTCTGCAGGCCCTCGCCGATTTCCCCTACCACGCCCGCGGCTCCCGCGATCGCCAGCGCGGTGTCCATATCCAGGGTCACCGTCTCGGAGTGGAAGAGCCTGATGAGCGTTCCGGCCGCCGCGGGCAGCACGCCGTCTCTGACGTTGCGGTACACGTGATCGATCAGCTGGTCGGCCACCGCGCGGTGCACCAGTGCCCGACCGGCCATTTCGTGCACCCGCTCGTTGTCGGCTTGACCCGTCTTCTCGGCGAGGTCGGCGTAGTCGACCGGCGTCGTGTGGCCGCCTTCGTGGCCGGCGCCGCTGGAGAACTCCGAGCCCTGCCCGACCGCCCGGCGTTCGTGATAAAGCTGCCGCGAAGCCACCGCCCAGCCGCCGTTGACCTCGCCGACGACGGCGTCGTCGCCGACGTCGACGCCGTCGAGGAACTCCTCGCAGAACTCGGTGGAGCCGGTCAGCTGGGTGATGCGCCGCAACATGATTCCCGGGTGCGCGATGGGCACCAGGAACATGGTCAGGCCGTCGTGCTTGGGCACTTCCCATTTGGTGCGGGCCAGGCAGAGTCCGTAGTCGGCAGCGAACGCGCTGGTGCTCCATGTCTTGGCGCCGTTGATCACCCACCGGTCGCCCTGTCGTTCGGCCCGGGTGATCACGCCGGCCAGATCCGATCCGCCGCTGGGTTCGGACAACAGCTGCACCAACACCTCGTCGCCGCGCAGAGCGGCGGCGATGTGCAGCTTCTTCTGCTCTTCGGTGCCGGTGTCGAGCAGTGTGGCACAGCAGATGGTGAAGGTCGGGGTGTTGAGGATCAGCGGCATCTCGTAGTTGCGGGATTCCTCGTCGAATGCCTTCTGATATTCGTAGTCCAGCCCCAGGCCACCGTACTCACGGGGGAAACAGATGCCCGCGAATCCGCCCCCGTAGAGCCGCTTTTGCAGCTCCCGGGCGCGTTGCCAGGAGCGTTCATCGTCACGCGGGGCGGCCGGCGGAGACTCCGGGTCGATGGCAGGCATGTTGTCCGTCAACCACACTCGCGCCCGCGCGGCGAACTCCGCAACGGATTCGGTGGGCGTCATCGGGCCGCTTTCTCCGCTTCATACACGAGCAGGTTGTGTTCCTCTGGCGTGCCAAACATGGAGCGGTACAACGCAACCCGCCTCAGGTACAGGTGCAGGTCATGTTCCCAAGTGACGCCGATGCCGCCATGCATCTGCACGCAACCCTGAACGATCTGGCCGGCCATCTCACCCACGTAGGACTTGGCGATACTGGCCGACAGGCCCGCTCCGGGTGCGCGGGCCGCAACGTCGGAGACCGCCGCGGCGGTGGTCGCGCGGCAGGCTTCCAGCCACATCTTCATATCGGCGAACCGGTGTTTGAGCGCTTGGTAGGACGCCAGGGGCCGGCCGAACGTGTACCGGTCCAGCGCCCACTGCACGGTGAAGTCGAACACCGTTTGCAGGATGCCGACCACCTCGGCGCACTGCAGCACCTGGGCGATCTGGCTCTGCCGGTTGATCAACGCGACGGTCTCGGCGGCGCTGCCGACCGCCGCGGACCGCTCCACGACCACACCGTCGAAATGCACCTGTGCATAATGCTTGACCAGATCGATCGACTGCTGGGCCACGATCCGGACGCCCGGTGCGTCCGTCGGAACCAGGAACTGCCGAACCTCAGAGTCAGTTTGGTCGCAGCGCGCCACCACCAGCAGCACCGCACTCTGGGCGCCGGCCTCGACGCGGTCTTTGGTGCCGTCGACGCGGTAGCCGGAGTCGGTCGGGGTGGCAGTCACCGACGGATCCAGCGGCGCCCAGCCCCGGCCCGGCTCAGACACCGCCCACGACGCCACGGTTTCACCGGACATCAGCGACTCGATGACGGAGGTGCGCGCTTGCCACTCGGTGCAGTCGACCAGCCCCGCGAGCACGACGCTGACCGGGCAGAGCGGTCCAGGCGCCACTGTCTTGCCGAGCTGTTCGGCGACCATGGCCAGATCCGCAACGCCGCTGCCTGAGACGCTGCCGCCGCCCAGCTCCTCCGGAACGAGCAGACCCGTCCATCCGAGCTCAGCGGCCCGCCGCCACCATGCCGGGTCAAAGGACGCACCGGTGGCGTGCAACTCCCGGACATAGCGCAATGGGGCCTCTTTTTGCAAAAAGGCCTGAGTGGTTGAGGCGAAAAGTATCTTTTCGGGAGAGTCGACAGCGGTCATGGTGCCGGGGGGTTCTTCCTTGGGTGGATTATCATCCGCCTCATCGATCTTCGTCGGAGTTCGGTGGCGACTTCGATGGTAGCAATGGCCGATACGGTAAGAGATACCGGAGTTCAGTCGATAACGACGGTGATCTCCGGTTCCGCGCTGTTATGCTCGAGCGCCTCGCCACGCTGTTACGCCGTGAACGCGCGCCGCAGTGTCTGAGCATGCAGGGCGCGGTTCTCCTGGGAGACAACCCAATCCGGCACCACTGAGTCGAATCCGTTGAATGTCGCTGCGACAACGTGCAACTCAGTGTGGACGTAGGCATGCAGCAGCCGATTGGCGTAGTCGATGGCTTCGTCTCGGCACGGGTCAATCTCGGAGCAGGTGATGAACGTGGGAGGCAGGCCCTCGAGGTTCGTCCGGTGCGCGGGGACGCGTTGACCGTTCGCGCTGGCGTGGCCGAGGTAGTGGCCCCACGCCCGGCTGACGGCAGGACCGTTGAGGCCCGGCGTGCGCTGGAACTCGCGCCGCGACGGCGTGGTGTCGGAGTCGAGCATCGGCTGGTGCAGGATCTGTACCAGGATTTGCGGACCTTCCTCGTCGAACATGCGCTGAGCCAAACCCGCGACGAGAGCGGCGCCCGCATCCCGACCCATCACGCCGACGCGGCTGGCGTCCGCGTTCAGGTCAGCGCAGTTCTGGACCGCGTAGCGGAATCCCGCTTCGACATCGTCCAGCGCCGCCGGGCACGGGTACTCGGGCGCAAGTCGGTAGTCGACCGACACCACCAAACAGCCGGCCTCCCGGGCCAGCTCCACGCAGGTCGCATGATCGGTGTCGAGGTTCCCGGTCACGAAGCCGCCGCCGTGGGCGTACACCACCAGCGGTGTTGCCGAATCGGTTTGGCCTTGATACAGACGAAGCCGCAGCTGCTGGCCATCCGGACCGGCGATCGATCGCGATTCGACGGCTATGCCATCTGAGCCAGTGGCGTCGACTGCCGCGGCCCGCTCGGCGGCTACCCGATTGACGTGTTCCCGCTCGGCGGGCAGTGACTCGACAAGGAATTCGACAATGCCCAGCCCGGCCGCGGTGTCTCGCAGCGCCGGGTCGATGCGGCTAAGGCCCTGCGGCCGTGTCAGATTCGTTTGCGTCATGCGTTCTTTTCTTCCGGCTCATCGTCCAGCCGTCATCCGGGCCGGCTGGAAAACCCTCTTCAAGGTAGACCTGCGACTCTACGTGGTGAAAAATGCGGTAGTTTTCGCCCCGCGCCGTGAGCAACCAGGTGATCCAGCTCGCACCGGTGTGCACGGTGTCCGATTCCCTTCCGGTGAAGCTCCATCGGCTCAGCAGTACACATCGAGCCAGGCCACCGGCAAGCGCATCGGCGGACCACAGTTGCGATGACACCGACGCGTGCTTGAGGCGACTGCCCACCCGCGCCCAGTGCCGGTTGAGCTCGTCGGTGCCGATCAACGGCATCGCGTACTCGTCACCGATGTACATCGGCTGCGGGTTGTCGCGTTCCCATAAGTCGGCCACGCCGACGACGTCCAGGGCCGACCATTTCTCGTCGTATTCGCTGACCAGTGTCGCCAGCCTGGCGGTGAGATCAGGCGATGACTTCACCAACGGCGGGCCGTTCTCCGGGAAGGGCCTTGACAGTCGGTGGTAGGCCGTAGAGAGCTGTCGCGTTGCCGCGCATGATGCGCTCCCGCTGGTCGGGCGGGAACCGGTTGATCGCGTACGTCGGCGAGTCGTAGCTCCAGTGCGGGTAATCCGTCGAGAACATCAGATTGTCGCCGAGGTCCATCATCTCCAGGTACTCGCGAAATTGGACCGTGTCGGCGTCTTCGAGCGGCTGGGTGCTGAACCGGACGTGTTCGCGCACATACTCCGACGGACGACGGCGCACCTGCGGCAAGTCGCCGCGGCGGGCTTCCCAGATCCGGTCCATCCGCGACATCGCCGGCATCGCCCACGTGAAGCCACCTTCGACGAATACCACCCGCAGATCGGGATGCCGGTCGAACGCGCCGTCAAACACCAGGCTCATCAGGTGCGAGACGTAGAGCAGCGGCCAGGACGCGAAGAAGTCATGCCAGTGCGCGGGATTGCCGACGGGGTAGATCGGGATCAACTCGAACGGCGTCTGCCCCATCAGATGCGTGGCCACCGGAAGTCCGTTGCGGGACGCCGCCTCGTAGACCGGGTCGAAATGCGGGTTACCGAAAGGGATTCCGCGGGTCTGCGGCGTCATCAGCACCTGGGCCATATAGGGATGTCCCGCCCACCTTTCGATTTCGCGCGCCGCCTGCTCGGGTGTCTGCGCGCTGACGCTGATCGAGCCGCGCCAGCGGCCGTGGGCGTTGTGGTTGTCCAGCCAAACGTCGGCGAGCCAGTCGTTGTACGTCGCCTTCAGCACATGCTCGGCCTGCGGTAGCTGCGCGTCGCACATCGGCTCCAGCGACGCGATGCTCACCCCGGCGTCGACAAGCAACTGCTTGGCGGCAAAATCCGGGTCGCTGCCGGCGACCCCGCCATTGGGCGGAGCGGCGTCCAGACGCAGCGACATCGTCTTGTACGAGTCCGGGGTGTCGTAGAAATGCGCCACCGGGGCGACCGCATTTCCGGTCGGCCAGATCTTGTCCACCCATTCGGCGGGCGCGTAGGACTTGAGCACCTCGGCCGAGACGGGCAGCGGGTGAACGTCGGTGTCGACGATGGTGACCGCTATTTCGTCTTCCTGACCAGTCGATGCCTCGACCCGTTCGATCGTGGTCATAACACCCTCTCCTTAAGCCCGTAGAGCTCACTGGCGTTTCGCCACAACACCTTGTCGCGCTGCGAATCGTCGAGACCCCCGGCCGCGACGTCCGGAGGCGACGTGGACCAGTGCGGGTAGCTCGATCCGTACATCAGCAGGTCGGCCTTGCCGGTGAAGTCCATCCAGCGCGGCATCTGCTGAGCCTCGATTGGCCCGTCGAATGTCGACGAGCAAAACCGGACATGGCCGGGCAGGTACTCGCTGGGATAGCGGTCGACCCACGGCGTCTGGTCGCGCATCGACAGCCAGAAGGTGTCCAGCCGCCACATCAGCGGGGTGAGGATGTCGTATCCACCGTCGGAGAAAACAAACTTCAGGCCGGGGTGGCGGCCGAACACGCCCTCGACGATGAGCGTGGCCAGGTGGACGAAGTAGTTCAGCGGCATGAATGCCGCGTATCCCGGGTAGGTGTGCGCGTGCCCGGCGAACGTGGGCGGGTAGTCGACGCCGTTGCCGCCGTTGATGTGCACCGCAACCGGCAGGCCGTGGGCAGCAGCGGCCTCCCAGATGGGTTCGAAGATCGGTTTGCCGTAGGGCTCGCGTGACTGCATCGGGACGCCGACCTGCACCAGTTTGGGGTGTTCGGCGAGGCGCTCGATCTCGCCGACCGCGCCCTTGGGGTCTTCGGGGTTGACGCGGATGGTGCCCCGGAATCGGTTGGTGGTGTCGGGCTCCAGCCACCGGTCCAGTAGCCAGTCGTTGACCGCGGCGCAGATCCGGCTGTTGAGCAGGTAATCGGCGATGTTGCCTCGGGTCAGCGGGTTGAGGATGGCGTAGTGAACGCCCATGTCGTTAAAAAGGTGGCGACTGACGATCTCGGGATCCGACCCCGGGTAGTGCTCGCCGTAGAGGTCTTCTCGGTAGTCGCCGCCGGGCGCCTGGTACCACTGCTGCTCGACGTCGGGGATGCTCCGCAGCTGGTGCGCGGCGGGGAGATAGCGCCGGATTTCGGCGTTGTACCGAAAGTGCGGCTGCACGTTGGCATCGATAATCATGCGGTCAGATACACCGCCCCGTCGGCGACGTCGACTTGGTAGGTGCGGACACGGCGTCGGGGATCGGCGAGGTTCTGACCCGTCGTGACGTCGAATTCCCAATTATGCCAAGGGCATCGCACGATCTGCCCGTCACGCACGCGGCGTAGCCGGTCCGGCTCGCCGGGGTCCGACTCGTTGGTGCCGCCGATCAAACCCAGGCACAGCGGGGCGCCCTCGTGTGCGCAGTAATTCACGATGGCGTACAGCGCACCGCGCACGTTGTACACGCCCACGCCGAATTTGCCCACATCGACCAGCTTCATACCACCGGGCGGCAGCTCGTCCAGGGAGCACACTAATCGGCGTTTGAGCACCGGGGAATCCGCCTCCTAAACGAGCATCAGGATTAATACTGTGCCCGTTACGGTAACCACCACAAGTCGTTGGGCTTCGTTGCTATTTATACTATGATAGCGACATTCCCCCACGTTCATATCAACCCGCCATACCGGTTGCTCAGGAGGAGCGCTAGATGACGCTCAGCACCGACCGCCCCGACGGCCAGCCCGTCACCCTCGACCTCACCGGTGAAACCAGTCCTTACCCATTCTTCGAATACATGAGGCGCACTGATCCGGTCTGGCACGGTTCCCTGGCGGACCACTCACAGATGCCAGAGGAACTGCGGCCGAGCGACGAGTGGGTTTTGTTCGGTTACGACGGCCTATTTCAGGCGTTCCGTGACGACCGCGTCTTCACATCGGCGAAATACGACAAGAGCATCGGATTGGTGATGGGGCACACCATCCTGGCGATGGGCGGCAAGGAACACCACGACCACCGCAGCCTGGTGGCCAAGGCCTTCCGGGCCACCGCGCTGGAACGCTGGGAGCCGTCGGTCGTTGGGCCGGTATGCGATCAACTGATCGACGAAATCAAAAACGACGGCCATGCCGACTTGGTGAAGGCGCTGACATTCGAGTTTCCGACCAGGATCATCTCCGTACTGCTCGGACTCCCCCCTGAGGACCTCGACCTGTTCCGGCGGCTGTCGCTTGACCTCATCTCGATTCCGACCGACATCATGGCGGGGCTGAACGCCGCGGCTGAGTTGCACGGCTACTTCCTCGACCAGGTAGAACAGCGGCGCCGCAAACTCACCGACGACATCATCGGCGACCTGGTCGCCGCCGAGATCGACGGCGAGAAGCTCACCGACGAGGCCATCATCGCGTTCTTGCGCCTGCTGCTGCCCGCCGGGCTGGAGACCACCTATCGCTCGTCGGGCAACCTGCTGTACCTGCTGCTGACCCACCCCGAGCAGCTGGCGATGGTCCAGCAGAACCGGTCACTGATCCCGGCCGCCATCGAGGAGGGCCTCCGGGTCGAAACGCCACTGACTATGGTCATGCGGACCACCACCCAAGAAATCGAAATAGGCGGCAAGACAATCCCGGCCGACGCACAGGTCGACATGTGCATGGGTTCGGCCAACCGCGACGAAAGCCGCTGGCCCGACCCCAACACATTCGACATCCAGCGACCGCGCCATGCGCACATCGCATTCGCAGCCGGCATCCACATGTGCCTTGGCATGCATCTGGCACGGCTGGAAACCCGCGTCATGTTGAACAGCCTGTTCGACCGCGTCAAGGACCTGGCATTTGTTCCCGACGACGGCATCGGTGACAAGTCCATGATCGTCGGGCTCACCTTCCGCTCGCCGAACAAACTTCCGGTCACGTTCACCCCGGCCGTATGAGGAGCCGCGCGGCGATCCTGCACAATGTCGGCGGGCCCTGGTCTGTCGAGGACTTCGAGCTGGACCCACCCCGGGCCGGCGAGGTCCTGGTCGAAATGGCCGCGGCCGGGTTGTGCCACTCCGATGACCACATCCTGACCGGTGACTTGTCGGCACCCAACGAAGTGCTGCGATCCCTCGGGCTACCAACCATGTTCCCGACGATCGGCGGTCACGAGGGTTCCGGCATCGTGGCCGAAGTCGGCGAAGGCGTCACCGAGTTCGCCGTCGGCGATCACGTTGTGATGTCGTTTGTCGCCGTGTGCGGCCAATGCCGCTGGTGCGCAACCGGAATGGAGTACATCTGCGACGTCGGGGCCACCATCATGACTCCGGGAATGCCCACCGACGGCACATTCCGCCATCACACCGCCGACGGCAAACCACTAGGCCACCTCGCGAAAGTGGGCGCATTCGCCAAACACACTGTGGTATCCACGAATTCACTCGTGAAGATTGAGCCGCACCTACCACTGGCGCCGAGCGCGTTGCTGTCGTGCGCCATTCCGACCGGCTATGGGTCGATGGCGAACCGCTCCGGTATGCGCGCGGGCGACACCGTCGTCGTGATCGGTGTCGGTGGAATCGGAACGGGCGCTGTCCAGGGCGCCCGGATCGGGGGTGCCGCGCACATCATCGCCGTCGATCCGGTGGATTTCAAGCAGAAATCGGCGCTGCAGTTCGGTGCTACGCACAGCGCCGCAACGGCCACCGAGGCGCTGGATCTGGTGCGCGACCTGACGTACGGGGTGATGGCCGACGCCGTCGTGGTCTCACCATCGTTGATCACACCTGACGACGTCCGCGATGCATTGCAGCTCACGCGCAAGGGCGGGACGTGCGTGCTCACCGGGATGACGTCGCAATTGACTCGGTCGGTCAACATCGACCTGCAGGACTTCATCCTGATGAACAAGTCCCTGGCGGGCACGGTATTCGGCTCGTGCAACCCGAAGGCGGACATCTTCCGGCTGGCCAGGCTCTACCACACCGGCCAGCTCCAGCTCGACGAGATGATCACCAAACGTTATCGCCTCGACGACATCAACGATGCCTACGACGATCTCCGGAACGGTGAAATTATCCGGGGCATCATCGATTACGGGATCAGCTGAAGCTACGTCTTGCGAGCCATCACCCGCTGCAACTGCCCGTACGCGTCGATCGGGCTGTGCAGGGCCAGGCCCCCGTCGGCGTGCACGACCTGCCCGGTGACCCACGGCAGCTCGAGGATGCCCACTATGGCACCGGCCACGTCCGCGGCTTCACCCAAGCGGCCCAGCGCCGTCCGCTCGGACAGTCCTTCTACCCAGCCGGGAAGTTGTTCCACGTTTGCCAGCATCGGGGTACGGGTGACTCCCGGTCCAACCGCGTTCACCCGGATGCCGTGGCTGCCCCACTCGACAGCAGCGACCCTGACCAGCATGTCGACTCCGGCTTTTGACACGCAGTAAGCGCCCATGTCGCGATCGGCGACAGTACCGCTGATGCTAGAGACCGCGACGATCGAACCACCCACACGGGCGTCGATCATGGCTTGCGCTGCGGCCCGCATGGTCAGCCAGGTGCCGGTGAGGTTCACCGCCAACACGCGTTCCCATTGCGCGGGCTGCTGTTTCAGCAGCAGGCCCGAGGCACCGATTCCGGCGCAGGTGACGATGCGGGTGGGTACACCGTGCTCGCGCACCGTCTGCTCCATCGCCACCGACACCGCGTTGGGATCGCTGACATCGCAGGCGATATCCGCGTCACGCAGATCCCATACAACGACGTCGTGGCCCGCGTCGCGCAGCCGTCCGGCGACTTCACGGCCGATCCCGGACGCACCACCGGTCACTAGCGCAGTCGAGGCGGTCATTTCGCGGGCCCGATCAATTCGACAAGCACACCGTCCGGCGCGGTGATGACTGCCATCGGGACGGTCTTGCCGCCCGGAGCCGGCATGGTGATGCGGCGAACATCGTCGGTGAAACCCAATGCGGCCAGGGCGGAGAGCGTCTCGTCGACGTCGCGCTGTAGCGAGAGCAGGAAGAACCCGTGCCGGGGCGCCGGATGCGCGGGCGGCGCTTCATCGGCACCCGGCAGCTGCACGAGTTCGACGATCCCGCAGTCGGGTAATTGCGGATCGCCCAGGAAGACCGACCGAAGCCGATCGCTCTTGGCGCCGAACAGTTCTGGCCAATCGCCGGTGAACGTGTGGTCGAATAGCTCACGCAGGCCCAGGCCGTCTCGCCAGAATCGCAGCGATCGTTCGACATCCGACGTGCAAATCGCGGAGTGGTGTACGCCTAACACGAGTTCCTCGCGATCTTGGCCAACGTGCGATCCCACAGCTCGCTCGCAAGGCGGGGATCGTAGGCTAAGCGGCTCGTTTTGGCGATCTTGCGCCTCGAGTAGTATTCGCCGGGCGTCCAATCCGCACCGGGAGTGCTTGACGCCAGCCACACCAGCTGGTCCGCTCCCTCGTCCGAGGTCGCGGTGAATCGCTCTGTCGGCGTGTACCGCTGCATAAATGCCAGGAACCGCGATCCCGATGCCTGCCCAAAATTGGACGAGACATAGCCGGGGTGAACTGTGGCAACAGAGAGCCCGCCAGCATGGTGGCGCCGGTGTAATTCCCTGGTGAACAACACGATTGCCAGCTTCGATAAGGCGTAGGCGGTGCTGGGCCGGCGCCTGGCCGTGTTCTCGAGATCATCGACAGTGGCCCGGAAAACCAACCTGTGCGATGAGCTGGTCGTGTTGACGATGGTGGCACGGGAATTGAGAAGCACATCCAATAACTGGGTGGTCAGCAGAAACGGGGCCAAGTAGTTGACCTGATACGTGTGTTCATAGCCGTCGGGTGTCAGGTGGATGTTGGCGCCCATGCCGCCGGCGTTGTTGAGCAGTACGTCGACGCGCGGATGCTCGGACCGTATTTTCTCCGCCAAGGCCCGCACCCGGGACAGGTCGGCGAAGTCGGCGACGAAATAGTCCGCTCGCAATTCCGCGGCCACTGCGGCGGTCTTACTTTCCGATCGGCCCACCACGACAACGTCCTCGCCCTGTTGGCTGAGCCGGCACGCTGCCGCGGCGCCGATGCCGTCGCTGGCGCCGGTGATGACGATCGTCCTAGGCGTCACGCGAGAAGTGTATCGAGGGGACTCCGCGGGTCCAGAAGACGGTGTTGGCCCGTTCCTCAAAGACCCGTCCACCGGCTCACTCACCCGAACGAGTAGCGAACCGGCAGGTGTTTGAGGCCTCCGACGAATGTGGTCGCGACGAATTGCGGATCACCGGTCAGCTCAACGGATTTCAGCCTCGGCAGCAACTCGGTAAAGAAGCTCGTGACCTCCATGCGGGCCAGGGCGGCACCCATGCAGAAATGGACGCCGTAGCCGAAGGCCAGATGTTTGTTGGGGTCGCGCCCGACGTCGAATCGGAAGGGGTCGTCGAAGACGTCCTCGTCGCGGTTGGCCGACACGTAAGACAGCAGCAGGGATTCTCCTGCGGCGATGGGGATTCCACGCACCGTAGTGTCCTTGGCGGCGGTGCGCATGAATTGCTTGACCGGTGTGACCCACCGGATCATCTCCTCGGTGGCCAGCGGCATGAGTCCGAGATTGTCGCGCAGGCGCGTGAGCTGGTCGGGATTCTCGACCAGCGCGTGCAGGCCACCGGAGATGGTGGCGCTGGTGGTGTCGTGACCGGCGGTCGCAACGATGAGGTAGTACGACACGGTGTCGATATCCGACAGCGGCTCGCCGTCGACGCGCGCATTGGCGATTACCGACGACAGATCCTCGGTTGGGTGCTCGCGGCGCGACGCCGTAACTGCGTTGAAGTATTGGAACATGTCCAGCAGCGCTGGCAGCTGATCCCCTTCTGCGGCACCACGTTTGAACTCGCTGTCTGCGCTGCCGAACAACTCTTGGGTCAGCTTGAGCATGCGGGGAAAGTCGGCCTCCGGCAGGCCCAGCAGCGACATGATGACGTAGAGCGGGTAATTGACCGCGACCTGCGCAGCGAAGTCACACTCCGGACCCGCGGCCATCATCTTGTCGACGTAGATCTTGGCAAGCTCGTCGACTCGAACCTTCAGCGCCCGCATCGCCTTGGGGCGAAACCAGTCCGAGCCGATAGCACGCACCACCCGATGCTGCGGGTCGTCCATGTGGATCAGCGTGCGTACTCCCGCGGCGGCCTGCAGCTCGTCGCCCTGCTTGGTCGCCAGGACCGGACGCGGCCAGTTAGTGAACACCACGTTGTCACGTTCGATGTCCATGACGTCTGCGTGCTTCGTGATCACCCAGAAGGGTGCGTAATTCGGCACATCGACCCACGACACCGGAGCGCTGCCGCGCAGGTGAGTCAGCGCCGCGTGCAATCGCTGCTCGTCGGTGTAGGTCAACGGATCCGCCAATAACTTGGCAGCTTCGTCCATCGTGGGTGCGCTCACTCGCGAAACTCCTTGAGTGCGGCGGTAACACAGGCCCTAGAAGCATCAGTAGCCCCGACGAATATCGGCAGGATGCGATCGACCACGCCGTCGCACCGACTTCGCAGGGCCGCGGCGATCGTGTCGACCGGCCCGACGACGGCGAAGGCGTCGAGCATGTCGTCGTCGATGAGCGAGCCCATGGTGTCCCACTCACCTTGCTTGGAGAGGCGGTTCAATTCGGCCTGCAGGTCGCCCCAGCCGTGCAAGTCAAGCACTTTGTGGTACGCGGGCGTTGATCCGTAGAAGGCGATCTGCTTGCGCGCGGCGGTCATGGCCGCCGCCAGCTCGGCGTCATTCTCACCGGTCGCCACCATCACCTCGCACGACACCTCGAAGTCGTTGCGATCACGGCCGCGACGCTGCAAGCCGCGCAGCAACGCCGGCATCGTCACCTCATCCAGATAGCGCTTCGAGACCAACGGGTGACCGAGGTGACCGTCGGCGACCTCACCACACATCTCGGTCATCGCCTCACCCACGGCGGCAAGGAAGATCTTCGGCAGCGGATAGGGCTGCGGCTCGGGCGTGAACATCGGGGTCATGATCTTGTGCGTGTAGAACTCGCCCTCGAAACGCAGCTCGGCGCCGTCCCTCCAGGCAGACCAGATGGCCTGAAGGGCAGAAATGAATTCACGCATCCGCGGTGCCGGATGACTCCAGGGCATGCTGAATCGCTTCTCGATATGCGGCTGGATCTGGGTGCCCAGACCGAGGATGAAGCGCCCCTGTGAGTAGGCCTGCAGATCCCAGCCGACGTTGGCGACGATCATCGGATTGCGCGCGAAGGCCACCGCGATGTTGGTGCCGAGCTCGAGTCGCGACGTGTGCTCGGCAGCCAACAGCAGCGGCAGAAACGGATCATGACTGGTTTCGGCCGTCCAGCCCCCGTCATACCCCTGTTGTTCCAGCGCGCCGGCTGCCTCGGCTACCTGTGCCAATTGATTGGGAATTCCCCCGTCGATCTTGACGCGGAGGGCGCTACCCATGCGGGTAACTTTACAGTTAGCAATCCAGTATGTAGGACGGACGCATGACGAAAGCAGAGGATTGGGCGGAGACGCTCGAGGATCTCGACCGCCGCCGACGGCACGCGCGGGGCATGGGCGGACCCGAGCGACTCGACAAGCACCGCGGCAAGGGCAAGCTCGACGCTCGCGCGCGCCTCGAGCGGCTCCTCGACCCCGGCACGTTCCGCGAAATCGGCACGCTCGTCGGCGGCGAGATCGCGGCCGACGCGATCATCACCGGCTCCGGCAACATCAACGGCGTACCGGTGATGGTGGGCGCCGAGGACTTCACCACGTTGGCCGGCAGCATCGGGCCTGGAGGCAACTCCAAGCGCTACCGGATCGCCGAGCTCGCGGTTCGCAACCGCATCCCGTTAGTGATGCTTCTCGACGGCGCCGGGTTCCGTCCGACCGGCGGGCACTACGGGCGCACCCCAACCGACTTGCTCGCCCAAACCCAGTGTTCGGGGCGGGTCCCCACCGTCGCCGCCGTCCTCGGACCCTCAGCCGGACATGGCGCCCTCGTCGCTCCGGTGTGCGACTTCCGAATCATGAGCAGCCAGGGCACCATCTTCACCGCCGGGCCCCCGGTGGTCAAAGAGTCTACGGGCGAGGACATTTCGAAAGAGGATCTGGGCGGGCCGGACGTCGCGCTGCCCAGCGGGGTGATCCACAACGTCGCCGAGGACGACGAGGCCGTGCTCGACGACATTCGCCGCTATCTGTCATATTTCCCGCCCAGCGCATGGTCGTACCCACCGTCGCTGCCCGAGGACGAGACCACCAGGCCGCGGGCGACGCCGGAGCTGTTGGACATCGTCTCGCGCGACAACCGTCGCGTCTATGACATGCGCGCGGTGCTCGGTGTGGTCTTCGATAGTCCGGATTGGTTCGAAGTTCAGCCGCGGTTCGGCAAGGCCATCATTTGCGCGCTCGCGCATCTCGGGGGGCATCCCGTCGCGGTCGTCGCCAACCAGCCGCAGGTGCTGGCCGGGTCCATCGACGCCGCCGCTGCCGACAAGGCGGCGCACTTCGTCATGGTGGCCGATTCCTTCCACTTACCGCTCGTGTTCCTGGCCGACAACCCTGGAATGTTGCCCGGCAGCCGCTCCGAACGCGAGGGTGTACTTCGCAGCGGCGCACGCATGTTCGCCGCGCAGACCGCCGCCACGACGATCAAGCTGCACGTGACACTTCGTAAGGCGTATGGCTTTGGCTCCATGGTCATGTCGCTGCTCGGGTTCGACCAGCAGGCGGCCACCTTTGCGTATCCGGGCGCGACGATGGGCGCCATGAGTGCCGCGGCGCTCAGTCGCGCATCGCACGCCGGCGAGGACATGTCCGCCAAGCTGCGCAACGCCGAGCTGCAGGCGTCATACCGGTCGGCCGAACACTTGGGATTCGACGAACTCATCGATCCGCGCGAGACACGCGACGCACTGCTGGCGTCCTTGCAGCGCGGCCTGTCCAGCCGTCAGGCCGCCGCCGAACCGGTGACCCGGACCGTCATCATGCCGTGACTTTCCCCGCGAGCCCTAATCCCCCGCCCGATATGTCGCGACTACCGGTTCGAGCTCGTCAGGTGTCGCGCCATGCATGATCACCGCGTCGGCGCCATAGTCGAATTCCCTGCGGATGCGGTCCACGCACTGCTCGGCTGACCCGGTGGCCGATGGTTCCAGCCATTCGCCGGGAATCAATGTCGCGATGTGCTCGATCTGCTCGGGCGTGGCCTTGTGATCGATTCCGCCGGCGATCGAGGTCACCACCGAATCCTCCCGGAACCGTTGCAGGACAGCGGGATCCCAGTTGTTGGTCTGCACCATCAGGTCGCCGTACCCCTGCAGATAGGTGGCCAGACGCGCAACGGTCTTCTTCAGCCGCAACTGCTCCGGAAGGTGGTCGCCGACCGTGGCGAAACACGACCATACCCGCACGCTGTCCGGATCGCGGCCCGCCTTTTCCGCGGCGGACTTGACGGTCTTGACGCAGCGCTGCAACGTTTCCGGTGTGAAGTAGGTGTGCAGTATCACGTCGTCGAACACCCGGCCCCCGAGCGCGAGCGTGTTGGGCCCAAAGGCCACCAGCGCCAATCGAATGTCTTCATTGAAGTCACGGTCGAGAAACAGAATCGGGTATTTGCCCATCGGGCCGTCGTGATTGAAGATCACCTCGCCGTGCCACAGTCGACGCATGACCTGGGCCCAATCTTCCATCTGTGCGGTAGTGACCTCCGGTATGCCGAACGCCCCGTAGATTGCTGCGATGCCCCGGCCGATGCCCAACGTGAACCGGCCGCCGGACAGCCGGTGCATGGTGGTCGCCCACGACCCGGTGATCAGCGGATGGCGGGTGTTGTGATTGGTTGCGGCGGTGGCGATCTGCATGCGGCTGGTCACCGCGCAGGCGGCTCCGACGAGGGACGACGCTTCCTTGACGTTCCACCGCTCGGAGATGAACGCGGTGCCGAAACCTAACTCCTCGCCGCGGCGGGCCTCGTCCATCAGGGTTGCCGGTCCCTCACCGCCGGCCCCGGCCAGCAGGTAGTAGCCCAATTCGTCAAGCGTGCGATCGCTCACTTCCAAACTCCTTGCTTGTAGCCGCAGTTCCAAACTTCGGTGATCTTGCCGTCGACGACGCGGAACACCTCGATGCTGGCGACGTTAGTATGCGTGCCATCGCTGGTCGTCATGGCCGAGTCATAGACGATCGCGACGTGCTCGCCGTCGCCACCCTCGATGACGAGGTTCAGGTCGAAGCGCAGCGACTCGAATAGTTGCCACACGTCTGCTATCCGTTGGACCGCCTGAGCGTGGGTCAGCGTGTGCGCCTCTCCGACCTCATGCCGGATGACTTTGTCTGCCAACAACTCCTCGGCCAAGCCGATGTTGCATTCGTTCCAGACCACGAGGTTGTACAGTTCGACCACTTCGCGGGCCGTCCGCGTGGCTGCCATCAGCCGGCAACCTCGCGCAGGAATCGCTCGCTGACCCGCTGCGGGCGCCGGGAGAAGACCTGACCGACATGGCTGCCGTCGTACCAGTACAGCTGGCCGTTCCAACGTTCCTGCAACGCAATCGTGGGCTCGCGCATGGCCATCCGGTCGTGCCACGCTCCGACGATGAGCCGGCGCTGCGGCGGCGGCGCCGGGTCGACCGCCAGCGGATCGATCACCGAGGTGAGCTGCGAAACCTCCGGAGACTGCAGCAGCTCCCGGAATCCATTACGCGACTGCCCCCAGCGGCCCAAGTGCCGCGCGATCATCGCGTTGAGCCCCAGTATCGGGGTGTACAACGCGACCGCGTCGATCCGCCGCTCCAGGTGCGAAAGCAGAGCGGCCACCGGGCTGCCCATCGAAATCCCGGACACCACAACCGCGGTCGCCTGAGGCTGCACCCATTGCACAACGGCGCGTACCTCTGACACCGCGCGCATCATGCCCGCGACATTGCGCAGCGGATCCAGGTCCGGGTAGGCCGGCCACTCTCGGCGTCGGCAACCGTGACCCGGCTGCACCGGCATTGCGACGTTGAACCCCAGCCGGTGATGTATCCGGCCGATTCGGCTCAGCACCAGATCTTCTACGCCGCCCTGACCCGCGGCGTGTACCCAAACCAGCCATGGCCTGGGGCCGTCGCGATGCCGGCACAGGTGGACGACCGCCCTCGCGGGGCCACCCAGGCCATCGGCCGCCAGCGTCTTCGGCAGCGCCGGATCATGCTCGAACGTCATCCGCTCATACGCCAGTCCGGCCCCAGGCAAGCGCCGCCGCTGTATCGCCGTCGCCCGCAATGGTTTTGGGTCGGCGTGCGCGCCGTCGATGCCCAGCGCCGACAACTCCTCCGCCGCCGCGGCACAGGCGCTCAGCGGGCGCACCCGTTTGGTCAGATTCCCACCCAGCAGTGTAAAGCCGCTCAGGACAAGCTCGTCCAGGAAGACCTCGGCGAATTGGCGCACGCCGCGCGGGGATGCCCCCGCCCATCCGGTCGATTCGTTGATTCCGGTCACCGCCCGCGGGACCACCATGCCCAGCTCACGGGTGATGTCCAGCCCACGTGTCGTCCACGACATGTCTGTCTCCTCAAACCAGCTAAGTCAGCTTAAAACCGGTGTATCCGCCCGCCGCGATTTCATCGCAGCGGCGCCGGTATTCGGGGATTCCACCGACATAGCCCATGTACATCCGTTTCTTGCCGGGCACATTGCCGCCGTTGTACCAGGAGTTGCAGGTCGGGTGAACAAGCACGGTCGGCGCGACCAGCGCGGTGGTGTGATCGATCCACTCCTGCTGCGCGCTAGCCAGCGCCTCGATGGTGCGAATTCCGTGGGCGTGCAGGTACGCGATGCAGTCACCGATCCACTCGACATGCTGTTCAAGCGCGGCGACGAAGTTCGCGGCCGCGCTCGGGCTGCCCGGACCCTGGACCGTGAACAGGTTCGGGAATCCGGCGACCGCCAGCCCGAGATAGGACAGCGGCCCCTCGCCGGCCCAGAACTCACCGAGCGACATTGCTTCGCGGCCGCGGATATCAATGCGGCTGAGCGCACCGGTCATGGCGGCGAAT
>DATMMZ010000185.1:0-19548 GCA_035569455.1 Mycobacterium sp.
TTGCCCACCGGGTCGGTGATCGTCACGATCGTGTTGTTGAACGTGCTCTTGATGTGAGCGGCGCCGTGCGGGACGTTCTTCTTTTCCCGCTTACGGGTCTTGTGCTGCCCCTTCTTGGGTGCGGCAGCACCTGCCTTCTTCGGTGGCATGGGTTACCTGGCCTTCTTCTTGCCTGCGATGGTGCGCTTGGGGCCTTTGCGGGTCCGCGCGTTGGTCTTGGTCCGCTGGCCGCGCACCGGCATGCCGCGGCGGTGCCGCAGACCCTGGTAGCAGCCGATCTCGATCTTGCGGCGGATGTCGGCCTGCACCTCACGGCGCAGGTCACCCTCCACCTTGAGGCTGGCTTCGATGTAGTCACGCAGGTGGGTGACCTGGTCGTCGGTGAGATCGCGGGTGCGCAGATCCTTGTCGATCCCGGTGGCTGCCAGGATTTCGTTGGAGCGGGTACGGCCGATGCCGAAGATGTAGGTCAGGGCGACCTCCATGCGCTTATCGCGCGGCAGATCGACGCCGACTAGTCGAGCCATGGGTGGCGTTTCCTCTTATCTCAAGCGGAGGTCTGGTCCCAACCCGTTCCCGCGGCATTTGCGGGGCCCGGCCTCCGTCCGGGCGTTGATGAGCGGCGTATCCGCTCATTGGTGCTGGGAGGTCTGCATTCAGTTGTATGAACCAGGCTGTATTAGCCCTGGCGCTGCTTGTGGCGCGGATCTGAGCAGATCACCATGACCCGCCCGTGCCGACGGATTACCCTGCACTTGTCACAGATCGGCTTGACGCTCGGGTTCACCTTCACGGCAGTCTCGGTCCTGTTCTTTGGGTTCTCTGGGTGGTATCGCGCTACTTGTACCGGTACACAATGCGGCCCCGGGACAGGTCGTAGGGCGACAGCTCCACCACCACCCGGTCCTCGGGCAGGATGCGGATGTAGTGCTGCCGCATCTTGCCGCTGATGTGGGCGAGCACCTTGTGGCCGTTCTCCAGCTCAATGCGAAACATCGCATTGGGCAGCGGTTCGACCACCCGGCCCTCGACCTCTATGGCGCCGTCCTTCTTGGCCATAACTTCTCAGAAATCCTCGTCGTTTAGTTTCGTTGTCGTCTGCGCCCAGATCGGCGCAGCATTCACCCGGCTTAAAACGTGAGCCGGTGACAGGAAATTCCTAGGACTGGGCACGCAGAAAAGCCGGCGCGGATGACGCACCGTTGCTCCACGATACCCCGTCTTTCGGCCCTGGCCAAAACCTTGCCAAAATCCCGCATGGTCGCCGACGAGGGCATACTTGACGCCGATGACTCATCCCGTTTCACGCCCCGTTGCCGGCCCCTCTGCGCAGTCACGCAAACCCGTCATGCTGACCGTCGACGACGATCCCGCGGTATCCCGTGCGGTGGCCAGGGACCTGCGCCGCCATTATGGCGAGGACCACCGGATTGTGCGAGCGGAATCCGGCGCCGATGCCCTGGAAACCCTCAAGCAACTCAAACTGCGGGGCGAAACGGTCGCAACGCTCATCGCCGACTACCGGATGCCGCAGATGACGGGTATCGAGTTTCTCGAACAGGCGATGGACCTCTACCCGCTGGCGCGGCGGGTACTGCTGACCGCCTATGCCGACAGCCACGCCGCCATCGATGCGATCAACGTCGTCGACCTCGACCATTACCTGCTCAAACCGTGGGATCCCCCGGAGGAGAAGCTCTATCCCGTCATCGACGCGCTGTTGGACGCCTGGAAGCTGGCACCGGAACACCCCATTCCGCACACCAAGGTGATCGGTCACCGCTGGTCGGCACGGTCCTGGCAGGTCCGCGACTTCCTCGCCCGCAACGGGCTCTACTACACCTGGTTCATGGCCGATGAGCCCACCGGCGAGCAACTTTTGCAGGCCGCCGGCGAGGACGGCCTGCGGCTGCCGGTGGTGATCACCGAAAGCGGCACCACCCTTGTCGAACCCAGCGACGCGGAGCTGGCCGACACATTGGGCCTGACCACCACACCGTCGCGGGAGTTTTACGACCTGGTCGTCATCGGGGGCGGGCCCGCCGGTCTGGCGGCCGCCGTCTACGGCGCATCCGAGGGACTGCGCACGGTACTCATCGAACGCACCGCCACCGGCGGCCAGGCCGGCCAAAGCTCTCGGATCGAGAACTACCTCGGCTTTCCGGACGGGGTCTCGGGCAGCCAGCTGGCCCAGCGGGCGCGCAAGCAGGCGGAGAAGTTCGGTGCCGAACTCATCACCGCCCGCACAGCCACCGCACTGGAAGTGAACGGGTCTGGCCGCACGGTGCGATTCGCCGACGGCGGCTCCATCGACGCACATGCGGTAATCGTGGCCACGGGCGTCGCCTACCGCCAGTTGGCGACAACCGGGTGTTCCGAACTGGTCGGCCGCGGCGTGTACTACGGAGCGGCCACATCCATCGCGTCGGAGTGCCAAGGCGAAGAGGTCTACGTGGTCGGCGGCGCCAATTCGGCCGGCCAGGCCGCGATGCACCTGTCCCGCGAGGCCAAATCGGTGACCATCGTCGTGCGCGCACCGTCGTTGGCGGCGTCGATGTCGTACTACCTGATCCAGCAGATCGAGCAGAACCCCAGGATCACCGTTCGCACCTGCACCGAAGTCCAATGCGCGGTCGGGACCGACCACCTGGAGAAGCTGACCCTGCTCGACAACCGGACCGGCAACACCGAGGAAGTCTGCTGCGGCCGGATGTTCATCCTCATCGGCGCCGCACCCCGCACCGAGTGGCTTGAAGGGGTGCTCGCCCGCGACGACCACGGCTTTATCCTCGCCGGCCCTGACCTGCGAAACGTATGTGGCTGGACGTTGGACCGCCCGCCCCATCACCTGGAAACCAGCGTGCCGGGCGTGTTCGTCGCCGGCGATGTGCGCTCCGAGTCCGCCAAACGGGTCGCGGCCGCCGTCGGCGAAGGATCGATGGCCGTGATGCTGGTCCATCGCTACCTGGCCGAGTCTTAGAAAGGGCACAGCGCCATGACCGTGAAGACGCCGTGTGAGCCCGACGAGCTGCGCACCCTGTTCCTGTTCGAAAGCCTGACCGACGAGCAGCTTGCGGTGTTGTGCAGCAACGGGCAAATCAAGCAATACGAACCGGGCCCGATCTGTGTCGAGGGCGAACGGGCGACCTGCTTCTATGTCCTCATCGAAGGGGAGCTGACGATGTCGAAGCTCTCCGGCGGTCAGGACATCGAAACCAACCGGACATCACAGCGCGGCGTGTATTGCGGCGCCTGGAAAGCGTTCACCAGCCAGCCGCAGCAGAGCTACGACGCATCGGTGCACGTGACCAAGCCGTCGCGGTTCTTCGTAATGGACGCACCGATGTTCGCCCAGTTCATGAAGGACCAGTTCCCGATGGCGGTCCACCTGCTCGACGGGATCGCCGTCGGCAGTGCGCGGACCCGCCGGATCATCGACAACCGAGAGAAGCTACTGGCGCTGGGCCGGTTATCGGCCGGGCTCACCCACCAGCTGAACAATCCCGCAGCGGCGATCGCGCGAGCCGCCGCCGAGCTGCGCGGCCGAATCGCCCGCATGCGGCACAAACTGGCGATGCTTGCCGACGGCACCGTCACCCCCGAGACGCTCAACAGCCTGGTGCAGCTGCAGGAGGCGGTCGCCGAGCAAGTCGCCAAGTCGGCCTCGCAGCACCTGAGCGCCATCGAGACCGCCGACCGGGAGGACGCCGTCGGCGACTGGCTGGACGACCACGGGATCGAGGGCGGATGGGACATCGCCCCGACATTCGTCGAAGGCGGCGTCGATACCGATTGGCTTGAGCGGATTGCCGCGGCCGCCGAGGAATTGGAGACGTCGACTTCGTTGGACGAGGCGATCCGCTGGCTCACCTACACCATCGAAAGCGAGCTCCTCATGGAGCAGATCTCTGAAGCGAGCAAGCGGATTTCGGCGTTGGTCGCCGACGCCAAGCAGTACTCCCAGATGGACCGGGCCCCGTTCCAGGTGGCGGATGTACATGAACTGCTGCGCAGCACGCTCACGATGTTCGCCGATCGGCTGAGTAAAGACGCAAGCAAGAACTCCAGCGAGAACCCAGCCATCACGGTAGTCAAGGAGTTCGACCAATCGCTTCCCGAAATCCCTTGTTTCCCAGGCGATCTCAATCAGGTGTGGACCAACATCATCGATAACGCCATCGCCGCGATGCGAGACAAGGGCGGCACGTTGACCATACGCACCTGCCGGGAAAACGAGAAGATGGCCCGAGTCGAGATCTGCGACACCGGGCCCGGGGTGCCCGACGACGTGCGCGAGCACATCTTCGAGCCGTTCTTCACCACCAAACCGTTCGGAGAAGGCACCGGCCTCGGGCTGGATCTGGCATGGAACGTCGTCGTCAAAAATCATCGTGGGGACCTGCGAGTGGAATCCGTGCCCGGCGATACGCGGTTCATCGTGCTGCTGCCATTGGAAATGCCGCCCATCGTGGATGAAGCCGCCGCGGAATAGCGTCGCCGCACCCCCGGTTGGAGACTTCATGACCGATTCTGCTGCTAGCAAACCCAACCTTGGCCGGTTCGGATCGTTCGGACGCGGCGTAACGCCTGAGCAAGCCAAAGAAATCGAATCCCTGGGCTACGGGGCCGTCTGGGTGGGGGGCTCACCGCCCGCCGAGCTGGCCTGGGTTGAACCCATCCTCGAGGCGACGAACACATTGCAGGTGGCCACGGGCATCGTCAACATCTGGACAGCGCCCGCCAAGCCGGTGGCCGAGTCATTCCACCGGATCGACAAGGCCTACCCGGGCCGCTTCCTGCTGGGCATCGGCGTCGGCCATCGCGAGGCGATCAGCGAATACCGCAAGCCCTACGACGCGCTGGTGGAGTATCTGGACCGGCTCGATGACTACGGGGTGCCCGCCAATCGCCGGGTGGTTGCGGCGCTGGGCCCGCGAGTGCTGGCCCTGTCTGCACAGCGCAGCGCGGGAGCGCATCCCTACCTCACCACTCCGGAGCACACCGCGCAGGCCCGTGAGCTGATGGGCCCGTCGGCGTTTTTGGCGCCCGAACACAAGGTGGTGCTGACCACCGACGCGGAGCAGGCTCGCGCGGCAGGTCGCAAGGCGCTCGACGTCTACTTCAACCTGGCCAATTACCGCAACAGCTGGAAACGGCTGGGCTTCACCGAAGAGGAAGTCACCCGGCCGGGCAGCGACCGCCTCGTCGATGCGGTAGTCGCCTACGGCACGCCCGAAGCGATCGCAGCCCGGCTCAATGAGCATCTCGACGCCGGCGCCGACCACGTCCCCGTGCAGATCCTCACCAAAAATGAAAACCTGGTTTCGGCGCTGGCCGAACTAGCGGGACCGCTTGGACTGAATCGCACTTGAGCTAGACGCGGAGGGGACCTGGATGACTGAGGCAGTTTCACTCAAGCCCAACCTCGGCCCGTTCGGGGTATGGCTGGGTTCCATCACCCCCGAACTGGCGGGGCAGATCGAATCGCTGGGCTACGGCGCAGCGTGGATCGGGATGTCACCAAGCGCCGATCTGGCATGGGCTGACCCCACTCTCGCACAGACCACGTCACTGCAACTGGCCACCGGGATCGTCAATATCTGGTCCGCACCGGCACCGGCCGTCGCCGAGTCTTATCAGCGCATCGAAAACGCCTACCCGGGTAGGTTTTTGCTCGGCATCGGGGCAGGGCACCGCGAGCACACCGAGGAGTACACAAAGCCCTACGACGCACTCGTCGAGTACCTCGACGAACTCGACGCCGCAATGGTGCCGACCAGTCGTCGAGTGCTCGCGGCGCTCGGCCCCAAGGTGTTGCGACTGTCGGCAGAACGAAGTGCCGGCGCCCACCCGTACCTGACCACCCCCGAACACACTGCCAAGGCACGCGAACTGGTGGGGAACTCGGTGTTCCTGGCCCCGGAGCACAAGGTAGTGCTCACCACCGACCGCGACGAAGCCCGTGCGGTCGGCCGTAAGGTCGTCGACTTCTACCTGGGGCTGAGCAATTACGTGAACAACTGGCTGCGTTTAGGGTTCACCGAAGACGATGTGCGCAAGCCCGGCAGCGACAAGCTGATCGACGCGGTGGTGGCCTACGGGCCCCCCGAAGCCATTGCGCAACGGCTCAACGAGCACCTGGACGCCGGCGCCGACCACGTGGCGATCCAGGTACTGGGCGGCTCGCAGCAAGATCAGCTTGTAGCCGTACTGGGCGAATTGGCAGGGCCACTGCTCGGTTAGGGTTTGACCATGCGGCTGCTGGTCACCGGTGGTGCCGGCTTCATCGGCACCAATTTTGTTCACAGCACGGTGCGCGAGCATCCCGAAGATGCGGTGACGGTGCTTGACGCCCTGACCTATGCGGGACGGGCTGAGTCGCTGGCCGACGTCGAAGACGCGATCGAGCTGGTTGTGGGCGACATCACCGACGCTGAGCTGGTTTCGCAACTTGTCGCCGAGTCCGACGCGGTCGTGCATTTCGCCGCCGAAACCCACGTGGACAACGCACTGGACGACCCGGAGTCGTTTCTGCGCACCAACGTGGTCGGGACGTTCACAATCCTGCAAGCGGTACGACGCCAAGGTGTGCGCCTGCACCACGTCTCTACCGACGAGGTCTACGGCGACCTGGAACTCGATGACCCCAAGCGGTTCACCGAGTCGACGCCCTATAACCCGTCGAGTCCGTACTCGGCGACCAAAGCCGGCGCCGACATGCTGGTCCGAGCCTGGGTGAGGTCCTACGGGGTGCGCGCGACGATCTCCAATTGCTCCAACAACTACGGGCCGTATCAGCACATCGAGAAGTTCATCCCGCGCCAGATCACCAATGTGCTCACCGGCCGGCGGCCCAAGCTGTACGGCAGCGGCGAGAACGTCCGCGACTGGATTCACGTCGACGACCACAACAGTGCGGTCCGGCGGATCCTGGAAAAAGGCCAGATCGGCCGAACTTACTTGATCGGCTCCGAAGGCGAACGCGACAACCTGACCGTGCTGCGCACGCTGCTGCAGATGATGGGCCGCGAACCCGACGACTTCGACCACGTTACCGACCGCAGGGGCCACGACCTACGCTACGCCATCGACCCGTCGACGCTGTACGACGAATTATGCTGGGCTCCAAAGCATACCGACTTCGACGAGGGCTTGCGCGCCACCATTGACTGGTATCGCGCCAACGAATCGTGGTGGCGTCCTTTGAAAGACGCCGCCGAAGCCCGCTACGAAGAACGTGGTCAGTGAGATGGGAGTTCGCGAACTCGACATCCCCGGCGCCTGGGAGATCACGCCCGCCGTCCACGGCGACTCGCGCGGATTGTTCTTCGAATGGCTCACCGACCGCGGGTTCACCGCTTTCGCCGGTCACCATTTGGACGTCCGGCAAGCCAACTGCTCGGTGTCGTCGGCCGGCGTGCTGCGTGGCCTGCACTTCGCGCAGTTGCCGCCGAGCCAGGCCAAGTATGTGACCTGCGTGCACGGCTCGGTGTTTGATGTCGTGGTCGACATCCGGGTGGGCTCGCCGACGTTCGGCCGGTGGGACTCGGTTCTGCTCGACGACAAGGACCACCGGACGATCTACATCTCCGAAGGTCTTGGACACGGCTTCCTTGCCCTGCAAGATAATTCGACGGTGATGTACCTGTGCTCGGCGGAATACAGCCCGCAGCGCGAGCACAGCATCTGTGCAACAGATCCAACCCTGGCAATCGACTGGCCGCTCGTCGGCGGAGCCGCCCCTCGCTTGTCCGACCGCGATGCCGCGGCCCCCAGCCTCAACGAAGTGCGCGCGTCCGGCCTCCTGCCGACCTGGGAGCAGACGCAGAGGTTTATCAGCCGTATGCGCAGCAAATAGCCGGGCGGCCATACATACTGCTTGACAAGATCCGCCGGCGGCGCGGGTTAAAACCGATAAAAGGAGAATCCGGTGAAGCGTGAGCTGTTGATCGCGGTCGGTGTCGCGACGATCGTTGCCGGCATGGCGGGCTGTTCCAGCAACAACAACGCCTCCGGCCCGTCATCCAGTGCTGCGTCGTCGTCCAGCGCGGCATCGAGTTCTAGCTCCACGCCCGCGTCGTCCACTACCTCCGCTGCGTCCGGACAACCGCAGGTCACCATAGGCGGCCAGCCTCAGAACGTCAGTGGCCCGGTGGTGTGCTCGACGACAAACGGCAAGTTCTCCATCGCCGTCGGCGACATGCTCACCGGCGTCATCGTAGGTCTGGAGCAGGACGGATCAGCGGTCCACAACGCCGGGCTCGGCACCGTCAACGGAGTGGTCATGAGCTTCACGGAGGGCGTGCCCGGCAACAGCGCCACCGCCGTCAAGACCGGCAACAACTACAAGATCACCGGCACGGCCAGCGGTGTGGACAATTCGGGACAGCAGGTCAACAAGGACTTCACCATCGACGTCACCTGCTCCTAGAAGGGCGGAACCTTCGATTTAGATGTGTCCACTCGCGACGCGCTTTGGCCGGGGCCACTTGACCAAGGCACCCGCCCACAGCAGCACCGTCACCACTTCTGCAGCCACGCTGCTTGCCGCGTAGGGCGATGGGTCCCATCCCCGCTCGGCAAACCCGAAAAGCCCGATGGTCCTCGACAGGGCGAAGGCCACCAGCGAGCCGCCCGCCACCGCGGCCGCCGCCCAGCGCAGCCAAACGGGGCCGCCGACAACGATCAGCAGAGCCACAGCAAAGGAGACGCTGGCCTGGATCAGGAAGGCGATGCCGATTTTCGGGATGTGTTGGTAGCCATGGACATAGAGGTAGGCGTGGCTGGCAGCGCTGACGACTAAGGACGCCGCCAGGCCAACTCGGAGCATGAGGTCGTTGAAAGTCATTGCAGTGTCCGCTCTTTCAAAGCCAACGCGCTCTGTCCGCTGGTGTAGCTGACCTCGCGGACGCCCAGCGCGTCGCGGAGCTTACCGGCCGGCAATGTGACCGGCTTCGGCGCCGGTCCGTCGCCGGGATGGGGCAGCGGATAAGCGGTCGTCGTCCCGCTGTAAAAGGTCACGTTGCCTTCCGTCTTGGAAAACAGTTGGTGGACATGGCCGTTGAGGCAGGTAACCGAGGCAAACCGGCGCAGATAACCTAACGCCCGGGCGGCATCGTCGGTGCCCCAGCCCCAGTCCGGGTACATCGCGAACAGCGGAATATGGCTGATCACGATGATGGGCGTGTCACTCGACAATCGCGCGACGTCTTTTTCGACGAACTCCAACTGCTCGACACCCAGATGCCCGAGCTTCTTCAGGTTCAACGTGTTGACCAGTGCGATCACGTGCACGCCGGCGATATCAAAGCTGTACCACCCGTCGCCACTGCTTCCCGCGCCAAAAGCGCTTCGATACTTCTGCCCCGCATCGTCGACCGAGTCGTGCTCGCCGGGCACGGTGAAAACGTGTGGCGTCTTCAGGCCGGTCATCATCTGCTTCGCCTGATCGAATTGGTCCGGGCTGGCCAAGTGCGTGATGTCGCCGGTGTGAATGACGAAGTCCGGTGTGTAGCCGAGGTTATTGATGCAATCGATCGCGTGGCCGAATGTGTCGACGACGTTGGGGTTGGCCGGTCCGGAGAATCCGAGGTGACTGTCGCTGACTTGGGCGAAGCGCAAGGTGGGCCGGGCCTGGGCATGCTTGGACGTAGCGGCCCCGGCGACTTGTGAGATGACCTCGCCGCCGACCACGGCGAAACCCACCGCGGCTCCGAACCATGCCGTGTGACGGATGAGCTGGCGGCGACTCATGGTGTTCGGATCGCGCGTCATTGGGTCACCACCACGGTGCCGTGCATCATCGGGTGAATGGAACAGACGTAGTCGAACGTTCCGGCCGTGGCGAAGGTGTGCGAGAACGTGCCCCCTGTCCCCATCCCGGGCGAGTGAAACGAACCGTCGCTGGCGGCCACCGTGTGGGGTTCCTCGTCATGGTTGGTCCAGGTGACGGTGCTGCCCGCGCGGACGGTCAGCGTTGCCGGGACAAACGCGAAGTTGTCGATGTTGACCTGGTCACCGTTCACCGGAGCCGCCGGTGCGGTCACCGACATCGACGCCATCGGCATGTTGGTGCTGGTGCCGGCCGTGGGCCGCGAAGCCGAGCAGCCGGCCAACACCACGCTGGCGGCCAACGCCGCGACCAAATTTTTTCTAAGCATGGAGATATCCATGCCAAGAGATAGTGCGGTTGGTTACACCTCTTAGGCCGGCTCGACGGGGCTCGCTGGGGCGAACACTTCGATCGCCCCGTTGACCTCGCGAACCATCAACTTCGGCAACGGCTTTGGAGCGATCGGCAATTGGTGGGTGAGCACCTGCCCGCTGGGCGCGAACGAAGTCGTGTGGCATGGGCAGCGCAGCCGGTCGTCAGGTGCGTCGAACCACAATCGGCACCCTTGATGGGTGCACACCCCGGATACGGCTTCGGGCGTGCCGTTGACCCGCCGGACGAATCCATTGATCGAGCCGAGATCAAAAGGATGCATAACCCCGTCGGGCACTTCCGAGCTGGCAGCGACCCGCATCCAGCGACCGTCGCTGGGCATGAGTTGCCCGGAAGCGGCAGGAACCTCGGCCGCCTGGCCGCCGATAACGAGTCGATCCACGGACACCGCGGTGACCGCCGCTGCCGCCGCGGCTGACGTCCCGACGATGACCTGGCGGCGTGTCGTGTTCAGCCTCGGCACCGCTTCCCGTGGCGTGCCGGTCATTTGCTCCGCGAGGCGGGCGTGCAGATCGTTGAGGAATTCCTGGCGCGGAGCATCGCCCCCCGGCCGAGCCGCCCGCAGTTCGATCGCCGTTCGAATCTGCGCCGCCTCGAAGTCGTCGGGCTGGAACGGCTTGGGGCGCCGACCCCGTAGCAGATCGTCGATATGCTTGCGCAACCCTCGCGCGTTCATTACTGGCCCCCATCGTTGACCTGCGCTGCGAGTCGCAGAGCGCGATGTTGCAGCACTTTGGCGTTGGCGACGCTAATCCCAAGTTCCGAGGCGGACTCCTTGATCGAATTACATTCCAGGAAACGCAGTTCCAGAATCCGTCGGTAGCGGTCCGGCAGCCTGTCGAGAACCTGGGCGACACGTTGGGGCGCGGTGCTGATCGCTTCCTCGCTCTCGGGTGGCTGCGCGATGTCCTCGATCAAGGTGATCTCGCGCCCCAGCGTCTCGCGCCAGTGCGCGGCGAGCACCGTGCGGGCGGTGGCCCGCAGGTAGGCACGCACCTCGGCGACGCTCGCGGTGAGGCGCAGCGGTCGCAACGCGGCGAGGAACACCTCGGCGGTGAGGTCCTCGGCATCCGCCTGGTTGCCGACCCGAGCGAACAGCGTGCGATACACCCAGGTCGCGTTGTCCTGATACACCGCCTCCCAGTCCGGGTAGCCATCATCAGGCACCGCGCGCAGGGGTCGCGGGTTGACGGGGTCGTTTCGTGCCGTCACGTACCGCCTGCCTGTCCGCCGAGCGTGGCTCCGCCGAGAATAGCGCCAATTCACCGATCAATAGCGGCGCGGGTTACACCCTGGGCATGCGGGGCGTGCCAGCCGGTTCCCGGTAGCGTCGTTTGCGGCTGATAAGCCCTGTGCGAACGGTCACATATCTTGCCAACGCCGCACGCAATTACTAGGATATGCAAGTATCACCCTTCCTGTTCTCCCGACCAAATGGATAACCATGACCAGACAGATTTCGCATTTCATCGACGGGCAGCGCACCGCCGGCCAGTCCACCCGCACCGGTGACGTCTTCGACCCCAGCACCGGCCAGGTCCAGGCCAAAGTCCCGATGGCCGGCAAGGCGGACGTTGACGCTGCAGTCGCATCGGCCGTCAAGGCACAAAAAGACTGGGCCGCATGGAATCCGCAGCGCCGCGCCCGGGTGATGATGCGCTTCATCGACCTGGTCAGCGACCACAACGCCGAGCTGGCCGAGCTGCTGTCCCTCGAGCACGGCAAGACGGTGGCCGACGCCCAGGGCGACATCCAGCGCGGCATCGAGGTGATCGAGTTCTGCGTCGGGATCCCGCATCTGCTCAAAGGTGAGTACAGCGAAGGCGCCGGTCCGGGCATCGACGTCTACTCGTTGCGCCAGCCGCTGGGCGTGGTCGCGGGCATCACCCCGTTCAACTTCCCGGCGATGATCCCGCTATGGAAGGCCGGACCGGCCATTGCGAGCGGAAATGCGTTCATCCTCAAGCCGAGTGAGCGTGATCCGTCAGTTCCGGTGCGACTGGCCGAGTTGTTCATCGAAGCGGGCCTGCCCCCGGGCGTTTTCCAGGTCGTGCACGGCGACAAGGAGGCAGTCGACGCCATCCTGAACCACCCCGACATCAAAGCGGTCGGTTTCGTCGGCAGCTCCGACATCGCCCAGTACATCTACACGGGGGCGACCGCGCACGGCAAGCGCGCACAATGCTTCGGCGGAGCCAAGAACCACATGATCGTGATGCCCGACGCCGACCTGGACCAGGCCGTCGACGCGCTGATCGGCGCCGGGTACGGCAGCGCCGGCGAACGTTGCATGGCGATCAGTGTCGCGGTACCGGTCGGCGAGCAGACCGCGGAACGGTTGCGCGCCAGGCTTGTTGAGCGAATCAACAACCTACGGGTGGGCCACAGCCTGGACCCGAAAGCCGACTACGGTCCGTTGGTCACCGAGGCGGCGCTGACACGGGTGCGTGATTACATCGATCAAGGTGTGGCCGCCGGCGCCGAAATGGTCGTCGATGGCCGCGAGCGCACCAGCGACGACCTCACGTTCGGTGACGCGAACCTCGAGGGCGGCTTTTTCATCGGGCCGACCTTGTTCGACCACGTCACGCCGGACATGTCGATCTACACCGACGAGATCTTCGGACCCGTGCTGTGCATGGTGAGAGCCCATGACTACGAAGAAGCGCTGCGGCTGCCCTCGGAGCACGAGTACGGCAACGGCGTGGCGGTCTTCACCCGCGACGGCGACACCGCCCGTGATTTCGTGTCCCGGGTGCAGGTGGGCATGGTCGGTGTGAACGTCCCGATCCCGGTCCCGGTGGCCTATCACACCTTCGGCGGCTGGAAGCGCTCCGGCTTCGGCGACCTCAACCAGCACGGTCCGGCGTCGATCCAGTTCTACACCAAGGTCAAGACCGTCACCTCGCGGTGGCCATCCGGCATCAAAGATGGCGCCGAATTCGTCATCCCGACAATGGATTAGGCCCGGCGCCTGACATGCAGTTCCTCAACCTGAACGACGATGAACGGGTAATCACCGAGACAGCAGCCGCGTTCGCCGCCAAACGTCTTGCCCCGCACGCCCTGGAATGGGATGCCGGCAAGCATTTTCCGGTGGACGTGCTGCGCGAGGCCGCAGAACTCGGCATGGCCGCGATCTACTGTCGCGATGACGTCGGAGGCAGCGGGCTGCGCCGGCTCGACGGGGTGCGTATCTTCGAGCAATTGGCCATCGCCGACCCAACGACCGCCGCATTCCTGTCCATCCACAACATGTGCGCGTGGATGATCGACACCTTCGGCACCGACGAACAACGCAAGGAATGGATTCCGCGGCTGGCACCGATGGATGTCATCGCCAGCTACTGTCTGACCGAGCCCGGCGCCGGATCCGACGCTGGCGGATTGAGCACCCGCGCCGTCAAGCAAGGCGGCGACTACGTACTCGACGGCGTCAAGCAGTTCATTTCCGGCGCGGGCGCCTCCGACGTCTACGTGGTGATGGCCCGGACCGGTGGCGAGGGCCCGCGTGGGATTTCGGCCTTCATCATCGAGAAGGGCACTCCTGGGCTGAGTTTCGGCGCGCTCGAAGAGAAGATGGGCTGGCATGCGCAACCGACCGCGCAGGTGATCCTGGAGGGAGTGCGGATACCCGCCGACGCGATGTTGGGCGGCGCCGACGGTGAGGGCGCCGGCTTTGGCATCGCGATGAACGGCCTCAACGGCGGTCGGCTCAACATCGCGGCGTGCTCGCTCGGCGGCGCGCGGGCAGCCTTCGGCAAAGCGGGCAAATACGTTCGCGACCGGCAGGCCTTCGGCTCTCCCCTACTCGACGAGTCCACCATTCGATTCACCCTGGCGGACATGGCCACCGGGCTCGAGACGTCACGAATGATGTTGTGGCGGGCGGCAAGTGCACTGGACGACGACGACCCCGACAAGGTCGAGCTGTGCGCGATGGCCAAACGCTATGTCACCGACACCTGCTACGACGTCGCGGACAAAGCCCTGCAACTGCACGGGGGCTATGGATACCTGCGCGAGTATGGTCTGGAAAAGATTGTTCGCGATCTTCGGGTGCACCGAATCCTGGAAGGGACCAACGAAATCATGCGGGTGGTCATCGGCCGGGCCGAGGCCGCACGGTTCCGCGCCAACGCTTAGAAAGGCAGCAATGACCTCGATCGCGTTTCTGGGGCTGGGCAACATGGGTGGGCCGATGTCGGCGAATCTGCTCGGCGCCGGCCACACCGTGCGTGGGTTCGATCCCGTGCCCGCGGCCGCGACTGCCGCGGCCGCCAAGGGCGTGGAGGTGTTCGATAGCGCGGCCGACGCGGTGGCCGAGGCCGACGTGGTCATCACCATGCTGCCCAACGGCGACGTGGTCAAGCGTTGCTACGCCGAGATTCTGCCCGCCGCGCGAGACGGCGCGTTGTTCATTGACAGTTCCACAATCTCGGTCAACGACGCCCGCGAAGTCCACGCACTGGCCGAGTCACACGGCCAGCCCCAGCTGGACGCGCCGGTTTCCGGCGGGGTTAAGGGTGCCGTGGCCGGGACCCTGGCCTTCATGGTGGGGGGCGACGAGTCTGCGGTACAGCGGGCGCGGCCGGTCCTGGAGCCGATGGCGGGAAAGATCATTCACTGCGGTGCGGCCGGCGCCGGCCAGGCCGCCAAGGTGTGCAACAACATGGTGCTGGCGGTGCAGCAGATCGCGATCGGAGAGGCGTTCGTGCTGGCCGAAAAGCTCGGCCTGTCGGCGCAGTCATTGTTCGACGTCATCACCGGCGCGACCGGCAATTGCTGGGCGGTGCACACCAATTGCCCGGTGCCGGGCCCGGTCCCGACATCGCCGGCCAACAACGACTTCAAGCCGGGCTTCGCGACCGCGCTGATGAACAAGGACTTAGGGCTGGCGATGGATGCGGTGGCCGCGACCGGGTCGGCGGCACCGCTGGGCAGCCACGCCGCCGAGGTCTATGCCAAGTTCGCCGCCGACCACGCCGACAAGGACTTCAGCGCGGTAATCGAAATGCTGCGCCGCAGCTGAACCAGGTTTCACTGCACCTTGCGGCCCAGGAACGCGGCCAGTTGATCGGCCACCGCCCGCTCCGATGCGCACGGCTGCTCGTCGCCGAAGGGCATGCCCGGCCCACGGAACTGCGGCCCGACAAACGCACGCACTGCGGCGAGCTGCTCTGTAGCCAACTCGGGATCAAGATCTGTGGACTGACCAGTGGCAGCTGCGAGATCCCACGCGTGAGTCAGCACGTCGCTGGTGCGCATCCCGATGAAGACTTGGCCGGGGACCTCCCCGAACGGCAATTTGAAGGTGGTGGACATCGCATCCGGCCTGGCGAAGATCTCGTGAGCCGCGTCGGCCGCAGCCCGGTGGGCCGCAACGATGTTGTCGGGCCGGGCCGCAGGCTCATCGGGGCTACCACCCCACGGCCCGACCAGTTCGTTGCCGCCGATGACGTGGTCGATCAGATCACCGATCGTCCATTCCGAACACGGTGTGGGCGCGCTGAGCTGGTCAGGGCTGACGCTGGCAAGGACGCCGGCGAACGTGTCCTGCGCGCGCTGGTGAGCAACTAGTGGATCCACTGTCCCGCCTTTCTGGTTTTCTGGGTTATTTCTGGTTTTGGTTAGAAATCGCCTGCGTTGCGCCGCAACGTTTCGATCGACGACACCAGTGCCTGCGATTCGTCAGCCGAAATCCCGATGTCGGCGAACACCTGCTCGTTGAGCGTAACGGTGGCGTCCTCGACCGTGGAGAGGCCGAGATCGGTGATCCGCACCAGCGTCGTCCGCCCGTCGGTAGGGTGCGGCACGCGCTGAACCAGCCCGTCGGCCTCCAGCCGCCGGATGGCGTGGGTCACGCTGGTGACGTGAACCTGCAGCCGGTCGGAGGCTTTGGTGATCGGCAACGCTCCGGTCCGGCTAAAAGCAAGCAGCCGCAGCAACTCGAAGCGGGAGAAGCTCAGGTCGTAGGGACGCAAGGCCGTCTCGACGCGGGCCAGCAGGATCTGATGCGCACGCATCACCGATGTCACCGCGACCATGCCCTGCGACACATCGCTCCACCCGGCACGCTCCCAGTTGACCCGTGCCACGGCGATCGGATCACGTTTCTGGGAGGCAGCCACGCCTCTTCTTACCGCACTTGCGTTAAGAAGAGGCGCAATCCGGGCACGATTCGGGTGGGCGCCCGGCTTCCCCTGCCCCCTCCGCAGGGGAAGCCGGGCTCGGAATTGGCCTGGCGGATTTCAGCTTGCGGTCATTGCCGCGGGCTTTGCCACCGCGGACAGTACCGCCAAAGTGGACTCCCGGTTGCCCACGGTGATTCGTGCGCCGCCGTCGTCGTAGAACCGGATGTTTAGCCTGGTGTCGGCGAACACGTCACACCACAGCCGACCCCTCGACGGCAGGTATGTGAAGTTCGCATGCGCGTCAGTGGTGTATATCCCCATGGCGCTCAGCCGCATCTGAAGATAACGACGTTCGGCGGTGATCAGCCGGATCCGTTGCAGCAGTTCGTCTTCGGCGTCGTAGGAGGCCGCGACCGCAAGCAAGCTGGTGATCGCGATGCCGAACGGCAACTGCTGGGTCCACAACGTCTCGGCCAGACCCGCCGACGCCAAGCCGTAACCGATGCGCAGGCCCGCCAGCCCGTAGGCCTTGGAGAAGGTCCGCACCACCACCATGTTGGGAAAGCGCGCAGTCAACGCCGAAACGTTGATCCGGTGCTCGGGCCCGGCGAATTCGATATACGCCTCGTCGAGCAGCACGATGGTGTCACGTGGCACCCGCCGCAGGAACCTCACAATCTCAGCCGTGGGCTCCAACGTGCCGGTCGGGTTGTGCGGCCGGCAGATCACCACCACGCGCGCAGTCGCGGCGGCATCGGCCAACCCATCGAGATCGTTACGGCCGTACTCGTCAAGAGGCACTGTCACCGGGTTCAGCCGCGCCATCTGCGCGATGATCGGATACCCATCGAACGTCGGCGATGAGAACGCTATCGGGTCACCCGGTGCGGTCAGTGCCTGCAGCGCCTGCAGCACCACGCCGGTCGCGCCCGCGCCCAGCACCACCCGGTCCGCCGGCAGGCCGATGCGGTCGGCGATCAGGCTCCGCAACCGCTCAGGCAGAAACTCCGGATACCGGTTGGCCGCATCGATCGAACGAATCAACGCCGACCGCACCCCTGGGAGCGGTGGGAATGGATTCTCGTTGAGCGACAACGCAAACGGGTCGATCGCGTTGGGAAACGCGCCACCGATCTCGGCGGTGGCAGTGCTGGCGACGGTGTGCATCAGTCCCGCCCGCCCCAGCGCACCGCCGCCGCGCCGGCGAAGTCGCCGGCGTGTGCGAAGCCCGCCATCATGACCACGTCGCCGGCCTTGACCTGGCCGTCGGATATCGCGTGATCCAGGTTGATCGGTATACCGGCGCCGAACAGGTTGCCGCACTCATCGAAGGTGTCCCGATGCCGTTCCTTGGGCAATTCGAGCGCTTCCCGCCAATTGCGCAGAAACGCGCGGTTGGGCTGGTTGGTCACGAGCAGGTCGATGTCCTTGGCGGGCAAGCCGATTCGGTCGCAGACCGCCAGCGCCACCTCGGGGACCTGCCGGTTGCCGCGGGCCAGCACCTTGGTGACCTTGCTTTCGGTGAAGCCGATGGAGAGCTCACCGTTACCGGCTGCCCACCACTTGCGGGGCGGGTCCGAGGCCAGCACCATCTCGCCGGCGTATTCGCCATAGGTGCGGCACTCGATATCGAGAATGGGTGATTGGTCGGACAGCGTGACCAGACCGATCGCCGCGCCGTCGCCGGGCACTGCCGACTGCGCCTTGCGGCGAACTCCGTCCTGATCGAAGACGTGTCCTGCGGCGTTTTGCGCGATGGCGATCAGCGCTGTGTGCCCCGCCCCCGACGACAGCAGTTGCCGAGCCACGTTGAGCGCCAGCACAAACCCAGCGCACCCGCCGTTATTCAGGTCGAGCACCCAGGAGGGCCGCATGCCCAAGCGGTGCGCGATGCCGCCGCCTTCGCCGTAGAACGCCATGTCAGGTACCTGCGTGTGGGTGATCAACACGTCGGCCCCTTCGATGACGTCTTCGCCGTGCCTTTCGATCAAACCCTGCGCCGCCTGCTCGATCATGTCGATCGCGGTCTCTTCAGGCGCGACGTGATGGCGGAACGCCGGGGCGCGGAACATCACGTTGTCACGTAGGTCGTCGGACTCGGCGAACTGCGCGTAGTACTCCGCGCCGATCGGCTCGCCGGGCAGGTAGGTGGAAACGTCGGTCAGACTGACGGTGGGTCGGCTCACGATGTCCTCATCTCCTCTTATCTCATCCACTCAGGTGTCACCGGCAAACCGTTGCGGTGGCGGTACTCGGCGATTGCCTTGAGATTCTTCATCTCCAGCATGTGGCCGGCACCGAACATGTCCCAGAAATCGCCTACCCAAACCGGGCGTTCGGGCGGTGCCGTCTCCGGATACGCGTTGTTGTCATAGAACGGGTGGTGGCAATTGGTCCACAGCACAACCGAACCGGGCTTGTCGAGGACTGCCTGGGCGTCGATGACGCGCATCAGATAGATCATCCACAGGTGCTTGCCCTGGTCCCATGCGCAGTGGTAGTCGACGGTCCGGGCCTGCTCGTTGACAATGGTTCGGGTGTAGATCTTTGTCTCCGAACCGAGCCGGTCAAAGGCCAGCCACAGGCCCGGTTCGTCGGTGGGGGTGAAACCGCGCAGACTGTAGGTCCACTCCTCGAGGCTGCGGGTGTCCGCCATGTAGTCGAATAACTCGTCGGGCGGGCAGTCGACGTAATCGTTGACGGTGCAGTACTCACCGAAGACCTGGTCGTGTGGGTACACCGACCGCATCTGCTCCATGATGATCGGGGTGGCCTTTTCCCGAGGGTGGGTCTCGATGCGGGTCAGCCCCTCGATTTGAGTGGGGATATCGTCAAGCGCTGGCAGCGACATCGGTGCGGTTCTCCTTTGAGGTTGGAATCTCTTCTGTGGCAGTGGTTTTAACTGGCTTGCCGGTGAGGAACGGGGCGAACGGTGGGATTTCGTCGGCGGCGCATTCGACGCTGACCACCGCCGGGCCGTCGACGTCCAACCCCGTGTGCAGCGCCGCTACCAGCCCGTCCAGGTCGCTGACGTCTACCGACGTCAGGCCCGGGAACATCGCCGCCAGACCGGCACCCAGCTGGCTGGAACTGAATCGGTTGTAGCTGTACAGGTCGTCATAGAACAGCTGTTCACGGGTCACGCACATGGCGTGGGCGTTGTTGTTGAACAACACGAACGTCACCGGA
>DATMMZ010000186.1:0-4176 GCA_035569455.1 Mycobacterium sp.
CTTCCGAGCCGCCTCGCGTTCGGCACGGTACGGGTGAGCGTGGGGATGACACCGCTTCCGGCAAGCGCCATCGACCCCCATCCGATCCACCAGGGATTCGCGCCTTCGACGATTTCCGCGCCGATCGCCAGCAGGGTCAGAACCATGACCAGCGCGACCAGCCGGTTCATTGGGTACGCATCAGTCGTGACGCGCCGGTAGTACGTTGAAATCGAGGTCAACACATCCGGCGGCAACGGACTCTCGACGTGCTTGCGGGTCTGCACGTCGAACATCAGATCGAACCACAATACCGCAAGCAGAAACGCAGCGCCCGCTGCCACACACGTATGCATGACACTCCCTTACTTATTGCGGTAAGCCTTCGCGATCTGGCCGACGAGGGTAGCCCACGGCATGTCGAGAGCGCCGTAAACAGGCCCGGCCAGCGGACTGGCGTTGTCCTTGAGGATCTCGACTATGAGCGTAGCGTAGTCCGAGAGGATCACCCCGGCCTGCTGCATGCGGAGCAGGCCCGCTTGACGCTTGGTCTCGCTAAACGTGCCCGAGGCATCGACAGCAACGTAGGCGTCATAGCCCCTTCCGAGCGCGGTGATCGCCGGCAAGGCGGCGCAGACCTCGAGCGAGATGCCGGCAAAGATCAGCTTCTTGCGTCCGGTCGCCTCAATGGCGGCCGCGACTTTCGGATCGTCCCAGGCGTTGACCGACGAGCGATCGATGATGTGCTCTCCTCCCACCGCTTCCACGAGCTCGGGGAAGGTCGGTCCCCACATGCTGTCCCGGGCCGTGGTGGTGACGACGGTCGGGACCCGCAGCACCTTGGCGGCCTTGGCCAGGGCGACGACGTTATGCTTGAGCTCCCCGGTCTCGTAGTCGCGCACGCCGGTCATCAGGCCGACCTGATGGTCGACCAGCACGAGCGCGGAATTGTCCGCGGTCAGGGGGGTGTAGGGCTTGCTTTGATCGGTCATAGCGGTTTCCTTCTCTGTGGGACTGGGCAGGGGCAGCGGCGATGGACAGCGCGGGCCGCCACGGCCACGGCAGCTGCGCCGAGGCTGGCGCTAGAGTGCGAAAGGGCCAGCCCGAGCCCCGCAGGCTACTTCGGTACCGTAGGAGCTGACCCCGATGGGTTGCCCCTCACCGCTCAGTCGCGACTCCCACCCTGGAAGCGAAGCAAGATCAGGAAGAGGTTGAGGAAATTGAGATACAGCGACAGGGCGCCCACGATCGCATAGGACCCACTCTGACTATCCGGAATTGTCAACGCCATCTGCTTCAGGCGTTGTGCGTCCCAGGCGGTGAGACCAGTGAACACGATCACGCCGACGATCGAGATCAGAAATTGCAACGCCGCGCTGTGCCAAAACATGCCGACCACCGACGCGAGTACCACGCCGATCAGTCCCATGAAGAAGAACTGGCCAGCGCCGGCCAAGCTCCGCTTCGTCGTCGAGCCGAAGAGCGCCAATGCCCCGAACATTCCTGCGGTGACGGCAAAGGTCGTCGCGATAGAGGCACCCGTGTACATCAGCAAGATCAGCGACAACGTCACGCCATTCAACGCGGAGTAGAGGACAAAGAGTCCCACCGCGACGTTCGGCGCGAGCTGCGGGGCTCGACCCGAAAGGTAGAAGACGAGGCCGAGCTCACCAAAGACGAGGCCGAGGAAGAGAATATGATTCGAGGCAATCATCTGAACCATTGCCGGCGACCCGGCCACCGTGAACGCCACGACGGCGGTAACACCGAGCCCAGCGAACATCCACCCGTACACTTTTCGCAGGAAGGCGGTAACGCGTTCGGCCGCCGCAAGGGTCACTGGAGAGGTCGAGGCGCGTGTAATTTCGAAGTCGGCCATCTTCTTGCCTCCTTGGAGATCGCCTGAGATCACGACTACACCCTGTAGGTTACTCCGAGTCGCACCAGTTCGCTTTGGATGCCGCACCAGCGTGGCGGAGGTGCTCGGGTCACGTTTGTGGTCGGGGCCCTAGGCGCCCCCGGGGCGGGCAAGTCCATTTTTTGGGCTTGGCGGCGTCCCCACCGCCTGCCATCTTGTGGCATCAGGACCGGATTCCACCCGGTCCGTGGGAAAGGAGCGACTGACATGAAGATGATCGGCACGGTTCTCGGGCTCCTGGCCGTCGTGATCCTCACCTCCGCTCCGGGCACGTGGGCTGACGTTGTCACCGACGCCAACGCGCGCGCCGCCGACGTCGCGTCCCGTTTGCCCTCGACCCCTGTTGCGGTGCGGGTGATGGCCATCGTGCAGGTCTCGGTCTTCGAAGCGGTCAATGCGGTGAGCGGCCGCTATCCGCCGCAGCGGGCCAAGCTGGCCCCCGCGCCCAGCGCCTCCGCGGAGGCCGCCGTGGCGGCGGCCACCCGCACCGCACTGGCGAAGCTCATGCCGGCCCAGCAGCCGGCCATCGACGCGGACTACCAGGCGCTGCTGGGCCGGGTGCCCGACGGCTCCGCCAAGACGGCGGGCATCGCGCTCGGCGAGCAGGCCGCGACGGCCATCGTGGCCCTGTGCGCCGACGACGGCGCTCTGGCTCCCGACGTCTACCGGCCTCACACCGCGCCGGGGGTCTACGTGCCGACCACGGGGCCGGCGGTGCCGCACTGGGGTGCGCGACGCCCGTGGGTGATGTCGCGCGGCGACCACTTCCGGCCGGGCCCGCCCCCAGCCCTGACCAGCGCCCTGTGGGCGCGCGACTACAACGAGATCAAGGCGGTGGGCGGCAAGACCAGCACCCAGCGCACACCGGAGCAGACCGCGATGGCGAAGTTCTGGGAGGCGACGCTACCGGTCGTCTACTGGCCGGTGGCCCGCGCGGTGGCCGGCGCGCCCGGCCGCGACCTGACCGACAACGCGCGACTCTTCGCCCTCGCCGGAATGGCGATGGACGATGCGCTGATCGCGGTGTACGACGCCAAGTACCACTACAACTTCTGGCGACCGGTCACCGCCATCCGCAACGGTGACCTCGACGGCAACGACGCCACCGAGCGCGACGGCGGTTGGGCGCCGCTCATCGACACGCCCATGCATCCGGAGTACCCCTGCGCACACTGCATCGTGAGCGCGTCCCTCGGCGCGGTGGTCGCGGGCGAGATCGGCTCCGGGCCCACGCCGAAGCTCAGCTCCGCGAGCTCGACCGCCGGCGGCGCGGTCCGGACGTGGGCCACGGTGGCGGATTTCGTCAAGGAGGTGGCCGAGGCGCGCATCTACGACGGGGTGCACTACCGCAACTCGACCGAAGTGGGCTCCGCGATGGGCCGAAAGATTGGCGAGCTGGCCGTGCAGAGCGTCCCGAAAGGGCCGACTCGCTGAGTCGTCATGCGGCTACGCGCCACTATCGCCACAGTATTCGATCGTGACGCCCCGCGGAGTAGCCCTCCCATGAGTTAGCGGAGGCTGCGAGAGCGTGTAGGTCGCGCAGCCAGACAGAAGTAGTGCGGTCAGCAGCACGAGACTGACGTAGCGCATGGTGCCTAGAGTATAGCAACCGGCCGCGGCGTCAATGCGGCCCCGGTCAGGGGCAGCGCCTGGTATGGCGCGTCACAGCAACTCGTCCGCGATCGTCCGCTTCATCAGCAAATTCGACGGGACGGCCGCCGGCTCGAGGGCCTTGCGCGCGACCTCGGCCCCGGCCACCGGGAGCCCCGCCGGGTCCAGCAGGCCCAGCTGCACCAGCGCCGACGCCTGGTCCCAGTAGATGTGCTCGTGGTGGATCTTGCCGGCCTCGAAGGAGACGATCACCACCACGACCAGCTCCATCCGCCGCCCGGTCGGCGGCACCCCGGGCAAGAGCCAATCCATCCGGATCGTGTGCGTGCAGCGGTAGACGAACTCGTCCACGATGCGGTCCTGGCCGACGGTCCGCGAGATGGGCACCAGCTCCACGTCGGGGGGCTGACCGGGGATGAAGTATCGGCCGTAGTAGTGCTCCAGCTGACGCCGGCCGACTCCGCCGGTCAGCACCGGCACGTGGTTGACGTAGGGGCTGGCGACCATCGTGTCGCAGGAGGCACGAGCGTCCTTGTCCTGGAACTCGGCCTTCAGGTGCCCTTCCCATAGCGCGAGCATCGCCCGCTGGTCGGGCGTCAGTTTGTCCAAGTCGAGCGAAAACATGGGGCGGGTCTCCTTTCGGGTCCAGGCTCCACCAAAGTCGCAGG
>DATMMZ010000187.1:0-3110 GCA_035569455.1 Mycobacterium sp.
CACGCCCACGGAGGCCGAACGGATCCGCGCGACGGTGGCGATCGCGAAGAAGGCCGAGGAAGTCGGGCTGGACGTGTTCGCCACCGGTGAGCATCACAACCCGCCGTTCGTGCCGTCTTCGCCGACCACCCTGCTGGGCTACGTCGCGGCGCAAACCGACCGGATCATCCTGTCTACTGCGACGACCTTGATCACCACGAACGACCCGGTGAAGATCGCCGAGGACTTCAGCGTGCTGCAGAACCTCTCCGGTGGCCGCGTAGACCTGATGTTGGGTCGTGGCAATACCGGGCCGGTCTACCCCTGGTTCGGGCAGGACATCCGGGCCGCGATCCCGTTGACGGTCGAGCACTATGGGCTGCTGCGACGGCTGTGGCGGGAGGAGGTCGTCGACTGGACCGGGAACTACCGCACCGCGCTGCAGGGTTTTACCCTGGCTCCGCGGCCACTGGACGGAGTACCGCCGTTCGTTTGGCATGGTTCGATCCGCACCCCGGAGGTTGCGGAATTGGCCGCCTATTATGGAGATGGTTTCTTCCATAACCACATTTTCTGGCCGCCATCGCACACCAAACGGATGGTGCAGTTGTACCGCGAGCGGTTCGAGCATTACGGGCACGGCAGCGCCGATCAAGCGATCGTGGGTCTGGGCGGGCAGGTTTTCATGCGACCCAACAGTCAAGACGCGGTCGCGGAGTTTCGGCCCTACTTCGACAACGCTCCGGTGTACGGGCATGGCCCGAGTTTGGAGGAGTTCTCCGCCCAAACACCGTTGACGGTCGGGTCGCCGCAGCAGGTGATTGATCGGACACTGGGTTTCCGTCAATACGCCGGCGACTATCAGCGGCAGTTGTTCTTGATTGATCACGCCGGTCTGCCGTTGACGACGGTGTTGGAGCAACTCGACCTGCTGGGTGAGGAGGTTATCCCGGTGCTGCGCAAGGAGTTTGCGGTCGGTAGACCGGCGCACGTGCCCGACGCTCCGACCCACGAGACATTGGTGAAGGCGGCGGCAAGCAGCGGCGCTGACACCGACAACGCAAGCGTGGCTGACACCTCGGAGGAGCACCAGCCATGACGAAGTTAGCGATCGTAAGTGGCGGGTTGCGGGAGCCGTCGTCGACGCGGCTGCTGGCCGACCGAATCACCGCAGCGGTCGAGGCAGCGTTGGCCGGCAGGAAACTGACGGCGACGGCTTCGGTGATCGAACTGCGGCGCCTGGGGCGAGCAATCATGGACACCATGCTGACCGGGTTTGCTCCGTCGGAGTTGGAGTCGGTCTTTGAGACCGTCGCCGACGCCGACGGGGTAATCGCTGTGACTCCGGCGTTCAACGCCTCGTTCAGCGGACTGTTCAAGTCGTTCTTCGACGTGCTGCCCGAAGAGACTCTGTCGGAGATGCCGGTGATGATCGCGGCGACCGGCGGGACCGAGCGACACTCGCTGGTGCTGGAACACGCGTTGCGTCCGATGTTCTCCTACCTGCATGCCATCGTGTCGCCCACTGGCGTGTACGCGGCCACCGACGACTTCGGCGCTAAACAGGGTTCCGTCGAACTCTCCGAAAGGATCAGCAAAGCAGCCGAAGATTTCGCCCGCCTTCTGTGGTCTTGCGGTCCTCACGCGCGGCGCGATGTATTCGCCGAGGAGCTGACCGACATGGAACGGCTCCTGGCGGGCTGGCAGCCGCGAGGAGGCGGCGACACCGTCGAAGACTGACGCTCCTCGAGGCCTTAGGGTTGGCAGACCTCAGCCAACCGCGGGTCTTCCGACATGTGTAGTGCCGGCCGATCACAACGAATACGGAGGAACGACATTGACCGAACGCACCACGCCGGAGACCGCGCCGAGTGCCACTGCGGAACAGGTCTCGCCTGAACAGGTCTCGGCCGAGGGCCGGTGACGCATGGCCGAAGCACCGATTCTGGTGTTGGGTGCCACCGGTGGACAGGGCGGCGCGGTCGCCGACGCTCTGCTCGCACGCGGGGCGCGGGTGCGCGCGATGGTGCGCCGGCCCGCCGAGCCGAAGGCTCGGCGCCTGGCCGAGCGGGGTATCGAGGTGCTCGCCGGCTCGCTTGGCGACCGCTCTGCGCTGGGTGCGGCGATGCGGGGTGTCCTCGGAGTCTTTGCCCTCACGACTCCGTTTGAGGCGGGAGTGAACGCCGAGGTGGCCCAGGGCCGCGCCATCGTGGCCGCCGCCATCGACGGGCAGGTTCCGCACCTAGTGTTCAGCTCGGTCGCGGGGGCGAACCAACACACCGGGGTGCCGCACTTCGACAGCAAAGCCGTCATCGAAGCCGAGCTGGCCTCAACCGCTTTGTCCTACACCATCACCGCCCCGACCTACTTCTTCGACAACGCGCTCGGCGGCATGGACCGTATCCAGGCCGGGATCCTCGATCTGCCACTGCCGCCGAACCGTCCGCTGCAGCAGTTGGCGCGCCAGGACCTTGGTGCCTTCGTCGCCAAGGTGCTGCGCGACCCCAGACCCTATGTTCGCCAGCGCATCGAGCTGGCCAGCGACGCCGTCACGCCCGCACAGATGGCCGAGGAGCTCAGCGCGGCGATGGGCCGACCGGTGCGCCACGAACAAACACCACTTGAGTCGATCAGCAGTCCGGACATGCACGCGATGTGGCGATTCCTCAACGGCCCCGGCTACCGTGTCGACATCCCGGCTCTGCACAGCGCTAACCCCGACGTTGCGTGGACATCGTTCGCCGACTGGGCCCAGCACACCTTTGGATCCGGCAGCCTGGCCACGCAATGACCGCCATCAGCGCTCGTGAACGCCTCCGCGGGCGAGCAGGATGACATCCACCTCCAGAGTGGACCTTGCACTCGAGTCAAGGGAAGGTGACCACCAGCTGACGCGCTACCGGCTGCCAGCGCCGCGGTGTCCGTTACGTCGACCGCGCGAAACCGGGCGGCTAGCGCCTCAATGAGACCGCGTTCGATGGCCGTCGCGTGGCCGTGGGCGGCCAGCCGCAGCTCGTCGCGAGCCCGGGCCAGCGAGGCTGCAAGCTCGACCGGGTCGAATGCGTCCCAGGCCTTGTTGTAGTTCGGGCCTACGGAATACGCGATGCCCCAGCGGGCAACCGCGAGATCGG
>DATMMZ010000188.1:0-12152 GCA_035569455.1 Mycobacterium sp.
GCGGTCCACCGTGCTGGCAGTCGCAGCGGTCGTGCTGGCCGTTGTGCTTGGCGCATGTGGAACTCCCGACCGCAAAGCCGAAGGTGACCGGCTTGAGCGGGTGATCAACGCCATGCCCGGCGTTGTCGATGCCCGGGTGGACTACACCAACGATTCTGAGCGTGGCGCCACCCTCAAGCTGTCTGTCTACCTGCCTGACGCGCCCCCGCAGCAGATCGCCGACGTGGCATCCCGCATCAACAAGGTGGGTTGGGGTGGCGGTTGGAGGGCCAATCAGCCTTCGCGGGACTGCAATTCAAAGGAGTGGTCGACGCGGGCGGATGCACGTATGGAACCGGCGAAGGCGAGTTCATGCGCAACCAGTTCGACAAGTGCCCGAAATAGTCCGCGGCACAAACGTTCTAGGAGCACCAGGTGAAGCCAATGAATTGGGCATCGCCGTGGCCGTCGACGGAATAGTTGGCGTAGTGCACTGCCGGCATTCCGTTGTATTGGGTGTTCATTTTCTGCACGGTGGCTGGGGGGACTCCCTTAGGGAAGGCCACGATCATGTCAGCAAATATCTTGAGGCCGACGGGGCAGCCGGAGTCACTTCGCGGCGGCTGGGGATTCCACGCGTGCACAACAACCTGGTTGGTGAGTTGATAGCCCAGTGCACAGTTCGGGTCGCAGATCTTGAAAACGGCGACGCCGGTCCCATCGGCACCCTGTTGTCCCCATGAGCTCCACGACATTTCTTGCAGCGCAACGGCTACGCTGGCGCATCCCAGAACGTTGAGCTTGATTGGACGGGTGGTTGGTGGGACCACACGGTTGTAGCAGCCCGGAATGGCGAAGCCGCCCGCCGGTGCGCCCGTCGTCAGCGACGGTCGGGCAGCGGGCTGCGTCGCTGCGCCTTCTTTGCGCTGTATGTGCTTCACTCCGACGAAGACGAGGGCACCGATCAGCAGTACGACAAGGACGACACCGGTCACCATGCGGGGCGCTGGGGGTAGGTGCCGGGACCGGCTCGGTGGAGGGACGGTGCTGTTGCCTCTCACGCTCAACACGCTTACAGCTTATGGCGGGAATCGCATGCCGGGGCTCGACTGCCATCAGTGTCGTGGCACGGGTAAATTTGGGCTGAATTTGGGCTAAATCTGGTCAGGGCTACCAACCTGTCCAGAAAATGGCGATGGCCGTGTCAGGAGTCACCGGTGAATGACCATGCGTTGGCCGCGCGGTTGGCTACCGACGCGGGCCGCTTGCTGCTCGGAGTCCGGGAGGAATTCGCCCACGCTGAGGCGAGCGAGCGGAAAGCGGCGGGGGACAAGCGGTCCCACGACTTCCTCATGGAAGCGCTCGCCGACGAACGGCCCGACGACGCGGTACTGTCCGAGGAGGGCGCCGATGATCCGGTGCGATTGCGCTCGCAACGGGTGTGGATTGTCGATCCGCTCGACGGCACGCGTGAATTCTCCGAGCTCGGGCGCGACGATTGGGCAGTGCACGTCGCGCTCTGGCAGGCCGGTGAGCTCGTTGCCGGTGCTGTGGCACTGCCGGCTCAGGGAGTCACGTTGGCGACGCCTCGTGTTGAGCCGCCTCCCGTCGCGCCGGACACGCCGCGCATCGTGGTGTCACGCACCCGGCCACCCGCCATCGCGCTGGCCGTTCGCGACGCGTTGAACGGCACGCTGGTGGAAATGGGTTCCGCCGGAGCCAAAGTGGCGTCGATCTGCCAAGGTCTGTCGGATGTTTACGTGCATGCCGGGGGCCAATTCGAATGGGACTCCGCTGCCCCTGTGGCAGTCGCACGATCAGCCGGTTTGCATACCTCCCGCATCGACGGGTCTGCGTTGGCCTACAACCGGCCCGACCCAAAGCTGCCGGACCTGCTGGTCTGCCGACCTGAGCTTGCTGAAGCCGTACTCGCAGTCACTGCTTCGGCGACGGCTGAGTAACTACTGCAGCTTTCCGGCGACGAAGTCGGCCGCCTGGTTGACCATGCCCGACGAGATGTAGGCGCCGGCCTGGTGCTCTGGCCAGTTCGCTTCCCAGGTATGCGGGTCAGCCGGATTGCAGACGGGGTCGGCGCCGTGACACAAGTCGATGGTTCTGTCGTTGTAGATCGGGTTGAAGTTCGTGATGGGGCCGACCCATTGAGTCCCGTTGCCGAACAGAGCGACCGCGGCGATGTGCTGGTCGGTGCCCGGCGGCAGGGGATTGGTGAAGCCCCACATTGGGGTGGGGACCGCGAGCACCACGTCGGTGGCTGCCGCGCCGAGCGAGTAGCCGCCCAGCACCACGCGGGTGTCGGGGCAATTGTTGATCGTGTTCTGGACGTGCTGGCTGATGTCGTTGGCACCCTGATCGATCTGAGTGTCGGCGGGGTAGTTCACCGCGTAGCTGCCGATGTACTTGCCTGACACCTTGGAGCGCAGCGCGCTGATGAACGCGTTGCCGACTTGTCCGGGCCCGGGCGATTCCATGCGGCCACGCGCGAACACCACCTCGGCTGCGGGGCAGGCCGCGGCGGCGGGTGCGACTGCGCCGGGGTTACCGGCGGGAATCATGACGGGGGCGGTCAGCAGGGCCGCGGCGGCCAGCACGGCGGCCACGCCTTCGGATAATCGACGGGCTGGTAAATCGCTCACGATGAGAGATGTTAGCGACCCCCGGCTGGCGGCGCGCGGCGAGTAGGCCCAGCGCGCGGTGGCAGAACCAGACCAGTCGCCGCAACCGGTCGACATCAACGGCGGAAAGAACTTTCTAGGAGCTCGTTTAGAGAACTAGTCTGGTGGGTACGCGTGCGGAGCCTGGGTGCCTACGGTGTGGTAGGGGGGTCCGGAAATTCTGCAGGCAACTAGTCGGGCGGGCGGCCATGGAGCGACTCAGCGGGCTTGACGCGTTCTTTCTTTACTTGGAGACCCCAACGCAGCCTCTGAATGTGTGTTGCGTCGTGGAGTTGGATACCTCGACAATGCCGGGTGGCTACTCGTACGGCCGGCTTCGCGCTGAACTGAGAAAGCGCGTGAGTGCGCTGCCCGAATTCCGGATGAAGTTGGCCGACAACCAGCTGAACCTGGATCACCCGGTATGGGTCGACGACGAGGATTTCCAGCTGCGACGCCATGTGCACCGTGTCGGTGTACCGCCGCCGGGGGGGCGGCGCGATCTGGCCGAGATCTGTGGCTATATCGCCGGGCTGCCGCTGGACCGCGACCGCCCGCTCTGGGAGATGTGGGTGCTTGAGGGTGGCGCCCGCGACGACGCGTTGACGGTCATGCTCAAGGTCCACCACGCCATGGTCGACGGGATCGCCGGGGCGCACCTGCTCACCAAGCTGTGCAGCCCGCAGCCCGACGCGCCGCCACCGCAGCCCGTCGCCGGCGCGGGCGGCGCCCACCCGTTGCAGATCGCCGCGAGCGGGCTGATGGGGTTCGCGAAGCGGCCGCTGCGATTAGCGACCGTGGTGCCGGCCACGGCGCTGACGTTGGCGCAGACGCTGTTGCGCGCCCGCGACGGCCGAACGATGGCCGCACCGTTCTCGGCCCCGCCGACCTCGTTCAACGGCGCCTTGAGTCGGCATCGCAACATCGCTTACACCCAGCTCGATATGCGGGACGTCAAGAGGGTCAAGAACCGATTCGGGGTGACGGTCAACGACGTCGTGGTGGCGTTGTGCGCCGGGGTATTGCGGCGGTTCCTGCTCGAGCGTGGCGAGCTGCCCGACAACCCGCTGGTGGCCACCGTGCCGGTATCGGTGCACGGCAAGTCGGAACGACCCGGCCGCAACCACACCACCTGGATGTTCTGCCGGTTAGAGAGCCACATCAGCGATCCCGCCGAGCGTATCCGCACCATCGCCGCGGGAAACACCGCCGCAAAGGACCACACCGCGGCCATGGGCCCCACCCTGCTGCACGACTGGACCGAATTCGGCGGCCAGACGATGTTCGGCGCGGCCATGCGGATCCTGCCGCGCATTCCGCTGCCCCACAGCCCCGTCTTCAACCTGATCCTGTCGAACGTGCCCGGCCCGCAGGCCGAGTTGTACTTCATGGGTTGCCGGATGGACACGATGTATCCCCTCGGCCCGCTCCTCGCCGGCGCGGGGCTCAACATCACCGTGATGTCGTTCAATGGGGAAATGGGCATCGGCATCGTCGCCTGCCCCGATCTGCTGCCCGACCTGTGGGGCATCGCCGACGGGTTCCCGGACGCGCTGAAAGAGCTGCTGGAATGCGGTGATCCGGCGGCGTCAGACGACTGAGTTCCGCAGTTCGCGCTTGAGCACCTTGCCGTAGCTGTTCTTCGGTAGTTCGTCGACGAACAGATAGCGTTTGGGCCGCTTGAACCGCGCGATGCGTTGCAGCATGTGCGCGTCCAGTTCGTCGGCTTGCGCGGAGCCGACGATGAACGCCACCACCACCTCGCCCCACTCGGCGTCGGGCGCGCCGACCACGCAGGCCTCCGAGACCCCGGGGTGCTCGAGAAGCACTTCCTCCACCTCGCGTGGGTAGATGTTGCTGCCGCCGCTGATCACGACGTCCCTGGAACGGTCGCGCAGTGTGAGGTAGCCGCGTGCGTCGAATGATCCCATGTCGCCGGTGTACATCCAGCCGTCCTTGAGTGTGTCCTGGGTGGCTGCCGGGTTGTTCCAATACCCGGACATGAGAGCGTCACCGCGGCAAACGATTTCACCGACTTCATCGATGGCCGCCGGTGTCCCGTCCGTGCGCAGCACCGCGACTTCCATGCCGGACCGCGCGTAGCCAACGGAGCCCAGTATCGCGTCGTCGGCGCCGTCGTGGTCGGCGCGGCGAAGACCGGTGATGGTCATCGGTGACTCACCCTGGCCGTAGATCTGGGCGAACACCGGACCGAATGCGGCCATCGCCTTCTTCAGGCTCTCGACATACATCGGGCCGCCGCCATAGACGATCGTGCGCAGATTGTTCGGTGGGCGCCGGCCCGTTTCGACAAGCCGCTGCACCATGGTCGGGGCGAGGAACGCGCTGGACCCTGGGTGGTGCTCACACAGATCCAGGAACTCGTTGGGATCGAACGCACCCGATGCCGGCACCACCTGGCGGGCGCCGCGCAGCACGTAGGGGAGGACGTAGAGCCCGGAACCGTGTGACATCGGGGCGCTGTGGATCAGGCTGCAGTTCTCGTCCGGACCGTCGATGTCGGCGAGATGAGCGACTGTCATTGCGGTCAGGCTGCGGTGCGTCAGCATCGCGCCTTTCGACCGCCCGGTCGTCCCGCTGGTGTAGAAAAGCCACGCCAACGTCGACGGATCGGTGCCTCCGGGACCGGTGGAGAAAGGTGGCGCCGAAGGTGCGGCGGCGCGCCGGCGTGAAAAGCCTTCGGCGTCCACGGTTTCTATCGGAACATCGGTGAGGGCCGCCAATTCGGCGGCAATCTTTTGCGAGGCGAACACCTGCGATACGCCCGCGTCGTCAAGGATCTGCACCATCTCCCTGGGATGGAGCTTGTAATTGATCGGGACGAGGACACACTCGGCCGCCCAGATCGCGAACATCAACTCCACGATCTCGGGACGGTTCTCGCTGGCGATGGCGATTCGCGCCGCTGGAGTGTCCTGCGCACGAACGGTCGTCGCGATGCGCAGCGCGCGGTCCCGCAACTCCAGCCACGAGCACAGGCGGCGCTTCCCGTGGTAGAGGGCGCCGTGATCGGGGAAGCGCGAAGCGGCTTGGTCCAGAACCGTGAACAGATTCAACGTGCATCCCATTCGGAGGAAGTCCAACCACCGTCGACCACGATGACACACACCGCCGTGCGCCGCCTACGCTTGTCCGTGCACGACAAGTCGAGTACAACCGCGATCCGGCTCGTGGCACCGCATCGGACTCGCCCCTGACGCAACGAATTCGCCGTCGCGTGCGGCGTCATCAACCCACCGAAAGGAATTGCTGTGGCAGACCCAGAATCCCTGCAGTCCGACATCTCCGGCGTCGCGACCAGTGGTGCACCCGAACCCTGGCGCCAAGTGCTCGCGCGCCATCCCCGCAACATCGGCGACATCGTCGACGACACCGCTCGTGGGCCGTGGAACTCGACCCACAACGGGCAGGCGTACCAGGGCACCTACGACGCCTTCGAACAGCAGGTCACGGTTGCCGAACAGATCGCGTGGGTGCACACGTTCAGCGATGGAATCATCCGCGATAGCGGCGACGTGCTGATTGAGCTGATGGAATTCGCGATTCAGTGGCGCAAAGCCAACGGGCTGCCCACAACGGCGAAATGACTACATTCGGCGATGTCGCCGCTCACATTTCCGGCGTCAGGCTGGTGCGCCATGCGGTGCTCACCTTTGCCGGCACGTGGGCCGCGCCCGGGACCGGCTACCCGTCCGACGTGGTCAATGCCGCTAATCCCGACCTGGTCTTCGAGGTGCCCATAGATGCGCCCTGGTCGTTCGGGCCGATACCGCCCGGCGCGCCGACCTCGCCGAGCTACGCGCAATCCGTCCAGATCGCCGTCACCAACGCGACAGCCTGGATCAATGCCAACCCGCAACAGACATTCGCACTCGGCGGCTACAGCCAGGGCGCCGAGGCCGCATCGCGCATTCTCGCCGAGATCATGACCGGGTCATTGCAGTCGGCGCGGCCAAACCTGATCGGCGGGTACACCTTCGGAAACCCCTGGCGGCTGACCGGGCATACGTTCCCAGGCGGCACCGACCCGGGTGGCCGTGGTATCGCCAGCACCAACCTCACCGCTGCGCAGATCCCGAAGGACGCGAACGGCGTTGATACGTGGTGGGATTTCGCCAATCCCGGCGATCTGTACACCACAACGCCTAATGACACGGCGGGCGCGGACATCACCGCTGTGTACAAGGCGGCCGTCCAACTGGGCATCAATATCAACGCTATTGTGGCCCTGATCGCCGGGCTCACCGGTCAAGGAAGCCTGGCGCAGCAGGTCCTGGCCCTGGTGAGGGATCCGATTGTGGGCGGTCCTGCGCTTATCGAGGCGATCGACCTCGCGATTGCCTTCTACGGCACCAATCCGCCGACGTTGCCGCACATCAGCTACCAGAGCGTTCCAGCACTATCGGGACAGAGTTCGGTCGAGGTGGCCATCTCGCATCTGAATAACATCGCCGGAGCCACCCTGGCGCGCACCGCGGTCTAGGGCCCCGGCTCACTGACAACCCCCGCGCAGTGAAAAATGGTGTGAAAAAGGATCGGCGGGGATAATCACATCGCATGGTTGCGTTCAGAGTTATCGACCCGCGCGGCAAAGTCGTCGCCAGCAGGGATATCGACAGCGCTGAGGTTGCGCACGCGTGGTTCGCCGACTCCGTCGCCCATAGCACCGAGCCGGGTTGGCGCATCGAAGTCGACGATGACGGGCGGTGGGCGTTCTTCGACGACACCGGAGGCATTCGGCTCCGTCCTCGACCGAGATAGCTTATCGACCACGGCCGTTTCGGTGGTGGGCGATTGCAGCCCACTGCGACACTTAAATCACGCACACGACGCGCCGAAATGGGTGTGCGTGGCTTAAGTCTCGAGGGCGGTCGTCGTCGCTTGCCGAGCGTCGGGGTGCTCAGCTGGGGAATATCTCGTACGGAATTCGAAAATGCTGGTGCAGCCATGGTTTTCGCGAATGCCGACGATTTGCTCGTGCACATCGAAGAAAACCCGATCGCGCGGCTGGCGACACTGCATCGGGTAGCGGTTCGTTCTTGTGCATCGTCCTGGACAGGGGCATACCCGCCCATCGGAGTGAGCAACCTCGTGGCGGTAATGGTTGAACAAGCGCAAAACGGGGCAACCAATGAGTTATGTCAGCCCCCGCGCCGCGACTCTACGATCGCGCTTCCGGGTCGATCGTGGGGTATTACGCATGACTGCAGGGCTGATACGGCATTGGCTTGAGTCTGGACGCCTGGAGTTGCCGCTACCCGCGTCGGGGCGCACTGCCGAGCGTTGGCGGCGTCTAGGGTTGCTGGCCGAGGAAGACATCGTGACGGCCCGGATCGCCGAAGCTCATGTCGACGCGGTAGCAATACTCGACGAGTTGGGCAGCAAGCCCGCGGAGCCGGATCAGCTCTGGGGCGTGTGGGCGGCCGAATCCTCCGACGCGGTGTTGACAGCCACCAACCTGGGTGACGACGTGTTCAGCCTCAACGGCACGAAGGTGTGGTGCTCGGGAGCGGGGTTTTGCACGAATGCGCTGGTGACCGCGCGGCTCAGGGACAATCGACGGGGTCTGTTCGCGGTGGCGGTTGTCGAGCCGGCCGTCAAACCGTTGCCGAGCACGTGGTGGAACCCGGGGATGGCCGGCAGCGACACTCGCCCGGTGCAGTTCACCAACGCGCACGCCGTGGAAGTCGGGGAACCCGGTGACTACCTGAATCGCCCCGGCTTCTGGTATGGGGCAATCGGCGTGGCGGCGTGCTGGCTGGGGGGCGCACGGAGGGTTGCCGCACCGCTGTATCGTTGCGCCGGCAGCGAATCGGCCGACGCGTACGCGCTGGCGCACTTGGGCGCCGTTGACGCCGCGCTGGCCGCCAGTGACGCGATGCTTGCCACCGCGGCGGCCCAGATCGACTCCGATCCCTTTGATCGGGCCGGCGCCGCTCAGTTGCTGGCCCGGCGCGCCCGCACCATCGTGGAACACGCGGTCGACGAGGCCATCACCCGCACCGGCCGCGCGTTGGGTCCGGGTCCCCTCTGCCAGGACGGCCGCCACGCGCAGCGGGTCGCCGACCTGTCCATCTACATACGACAAAGCCACGCCGAGCGGGATCTGGCCGAACTTGGGCGAATCGCCGGGCGCATCTTTGAGGACGCCCCTCTTTGAGGGCGCCGCAACAGGTTTCGTGTCGCTACTGCCGGATCAGTGACGTCCGAGCCTCTCGCGGACCATATCGGTGAGGAAGCGTTGCGTTGAGGTCGGCCGAAAGGCGCGGGCCGCGTCGGTGAGTGCATCGCGGGAGTCCGCGCTTAACTCGATGTCGGCGGCGGCGACGTTGAACTCGAGTTGCTCGACGCTGGACGCTCCGGGGATGGCGACCACACCCGGCAGGCTGATCAGCCAGGCCAGCGCCACCTGTGCGGGCTTGGCGCCGACGTCCGAAGCGACGGCGCGCAACGTCTGCAGCAGCGGCTCGATGCGGCGCAGGTTCTCGGTTCCGAAGAGTGAGTTCACTGCGCGAACGCCGCCGGGCCGGTTGTCGAGGCCGTACTTGCCACCGAGTAACCCCTGCGCCAGCGGGCTGTAGGCGATCACGATGCGGTTCTCGCGCTCGGCGAACGGCACCAGGTCCTCGAGCGCACCGGGGCGGGCGAGCGAGAAATCCACCTGGTTGCTGATGACCGGACGCCCAAGTGCCGCATCGGCCCGCTTCCACCTTGCCAGCGAATAGTTCGAAACGCCGGCCGCGCCGATGTCGCCGCTGTCGAGCAGGCTGCGCATTCCCGGCATGATCACCGAATCCGGGACCACCGGGTTGGGCTGGTGGATCTGGTAGAGCGGGATGCGGTCCAGCCGCAGCCGCCGCGCGCTGGCACGCTCGCGCTGCTTGATCACCGCCGGGAAGGGCGCGACCGGCATGATCTTGCTGGCCACCGCAACCTCGGCGCGCTGGTCGCCGAGGGCCTCGCCGAGGATCCGCTCGCTTTTGCCCAGTCCGTATACCTCGGCGGTATCGAACAGCGTGATCCCCAAGGCGAGGGCGCGCCGGACGATGTCACGCGCGGTACCGGAGGCGTAACGATCCCCGTAGCCCCACTCGCGTGAGCCGAATTGCCAGGTGCCCAGCCCGATCCGGCTGACTTTTCCCATTCCGTCGACGTCCAGATACTTCATATCGCCCACCGTACTGCGAGAAGCGCGATGGTGGGCAGGCCGGGACTGGGGCTGCCAGACTGTGGTGTGCGCGATTGAGTTCACCCCGGTATCGCCGATCGTGCCCGTCCGCGATCTGGAGATCGCCCTCACCCGCTACCGCCGACTCGCCCGCGCCTAACAAGGTCCGGACGCTATGGCTTTGTCGACCGCGGGTCGGTGTCGATCCACCTGCCCGAGTGGGCCGACCACAATCCGCTGCGGACCGCCGCATACGGTTTGCGCGAATTCGCCTATATCGACCCCGACGGCACCGCACACCGTGTCGGCTCACCCCTGAGCCGCTGAGGACCCGGCTCACCAAATCGGTTGTGCCAGTGGCAGGGTAGCGCGTGCTAGCTGTTGCGCCTGACCTTGAGCGCCTCGGTGATCATTGGAATCTGTAGCGGCAGCCGGGCCAGGGCGGCGATGCGCATCGGCCAGGGCTTGTCCCACCACAACCGGACCATATTGAGGTTCCCCGGGAAGACCGCGACGAACAGCACGACAGCCGCCAGCGCGGCGGATCGCCGCGTGCGCCCGCTCAGCAGCAGCCCTCCGATCGCTACCTCGGCGACTCCCGACGCGTACGTGTAGAACCGCGGACTTCCGGGCAACTCTGTCGGGATGATTGCGTCGAACTGCTTGGGCGCCAGGAAGTGGATGGTGCCCACGCCGAGCAACAGCGCCGCGATTCGGTATGCGGCTTTCTGGTTGGCGTCGCTGTGAGCTACGGATGTGGTGGTCATGGCTCCATTGTGTCGTGGCCCAGTTGCCGCGCTCACTCGGCATCGGCGGCTACCACACCAGGTTGCCTTGGCTGAAGTACGGGCCACCGTTCGGGTCGAACTGTGAGTAGCCCTCGTTGACGATGGGCGTCAGCAGGCTATTCAGGCCACTGACGATCGGGGACGGAGCACCCATCTGCTGAAGTGGTATCAGCATTGGCAGCGTCGCGGTTGGGATCATGTACGTGGTCGTGGTGCCGCCCAGCGAATTCGTCACGGAGGACACCTGCACTGCCTGCGACGGTGCGGCAAACTCGGTCGGCGTGTGTAGGTAGTTCGCGCCCGCCAGCGCGTTCAGGTCGGCCAGCAGGTGCCAGGGACGGTCGGGAGGATTGGCCCAGCCGTCGTATTGGCGGTACACGACATCGGTGTTGTATTGGCTCACCGGCGCATCGTGCACGGTATATCCGGCGCCGGGGATGGTAAAGCCGGCGTGGAAGTAGGTGTCGGCCAAGCCGCGCTGAGGGTTGGCGAACTCGACGAACGTCACCATGTTTGGTGGTGGCGCGTTCGGTGCGGTGGCCAAATACGCTTGCTCGGCGTCGACGACGATCGTGCCCTCCGACAGACCTGCCACGACGACCGGTTGCCCGGTGGCCACGGCGCTGAGGATCTCGGCGTTCAACGCCTGCTGACCGATGGCGATGGACTGGTTGGCGGTGGGCGCCTTAAGGCCGCTGATCACGCCGGCGGTGGCTGGGTAGTTCACCACTTCTGGGGTGGTGCCGGGGAACCAGTTCTCGCCAATCGCGGCGTTAATCGCCGCGTACTGCTGAGGTGTCTCATGTCCGGTGAGGAGCCCCGGAGCAGCACCGGGCACGGTGATGCGCGTTCCACCGGATGAGGCCGAGCCCTGAGCGGGCAAGCTTTGCGGCAGCCGCTGCCACGGCACCAGTTGCCCTTCGGCCGCCGAGGCCGTGGCGTGGTAACCCACCATCGCGGCCACATCCTGGGCCCACATCTGCTCGTATTCGGCCTCGGTCGCCGCGATGGCCGAAGCGTTCTGCCCGAACAGGTTCGACCCCGCCAGCGACACCAATTGCGCGCGATTGGTCGCGACCGCCGCCGGGTGCACCGTCTCCGCGAACGCCGCCTCGAACGCCTCGGCCATCACCCGGGCTTGGGCGGCCGCCTCCTCGGCCCGGGTAGCCGCGGCCCCCAGCCACGCGACGTAGCTAGCGGCCGCGCCGGCCATCGCGGCCGACGACGGACCCTGCCACCACCCGCCCGACAAATCCGTGGTTACCGTCGTGAACGAGGCCGCTGCTGCGCGCAGCTCGGCGGCCAACCCATCCCAGCCCGCCACCGCCGCCAAGATCGAACTCGACCCCACACCGGCGTGCAGCCGCAGCGAATTGACCTCGGGCGGCAATACCAGAAAATCCATCGCAGCGCCCCTTTCTTGCGGGCCCTCGAGGGAAACTGCGAACGACGGCCTGGCGCCTAGCAAACACTTACACCCTTTTTCCGATTTCCGTCGAGGTATCGCCGACGCCCCGGTGAAAA
>DATMMZ010000189.1:0-18188 GCA_035569455.1 Mycobacterium sp.
GTGTCCTGGGGCCCGGCGATGACCGACTTGTCGTACTTTCTCGGCTGCGCGTTGCCGACGCAGGATCGTCGCGAGCGCTACGACGCATTGCTGCTGGCTTATCACGAGGCGCTCGGGACTGGAGCGCCGATCAGCCTCGCCCAGGTCCGCGAAGGTGTGCGCCGGCAAAGCTTTTTCGGCGTGATGATGGCGATCGTCTCGTCGATGCTGGTGGAGCGCACCGAGCGCGGCGACCGGATGTTCATGACGATGCTGCAACGGCACTGCGAACATGTGCTGGACACCGATGCGCTGGCGACGCTGCCCGCCGCCGCCCAGCCGGAGCCGCTACGGCCGTCGGAGGAGAATGAACTCGCGCACGCCCCGACCGACGAACAGCTGTGGAGTGAGAGCTGGTATGCCGACTTCGCCGATCCCGGACAGGGATTGGGCGGCTGGTTCCGTCTCGGCCTGGTAGCGAACCAGCAGACCGCGTGGGTTCATGCTCTGCTGTGCGGACCCGACCTGCCGACGGTGGCCATTGTCGACGTCGAGGTCCCACTGCCCTCACATCCCTGGCTGGTGCGCACCGATGCCTTCGAGCTCGCGCACTCCGCCAGCGCGCCGCTGCAGACCTACCGTGTGGATCTGCGGGGGCGGGCTCAGGCTTACTCGGACCCGTCGGCCTTGCTGCGGGGCGAGCCGGGGGCTCCGGTCGAGATGACGATGAATTTGGTGTGGGCCACCGACGGCGCCCCGTACCAGTACCGGATGACGACGCGCTACGAAATCCCTTGCACCGTAACGGGCACCGTCACTGTCAACGGCAAGCGCTACCAGTTCGACACGGTTCCCGGGCAGCGCGACCACTCGTGGGGTGTACGCGACTGGTGGGGCATGGATTGGATCTGGAGCGCGCTGCACCTCGATGACGGTACCCACCTGCACGGCGTGAACATACGAATTCCGGGCTTCCCGGGCTTCAGTGTCGGCTACGTTCAAGACCGCAAGGGCAACCTCACCGAGCTGGACACGGTGAACAGCCGGGAAGCCTTCGACGCCAACGGTTTACCGCTGGATGCGACACTGAGTCTGGATCCAGGAGAACTCATCGCCGACGTCGACGTACGCGCAAATGCACCGGTTCTACTGACCGCTGTCGACGGACGAATGAGCCAGTTTCCGCGTGCCTGGGTCAGCGTCAGCACCGCCGACGGCCGCCGCGGCATTGGCTGGATGGAATGGAACCGCAACCTCGCGAACCCGACCGAGTGAGTGCGGTCTCCGACGGTGCGCCCATCGTGGTGATGGGTGTCTCCGGATCGGGCAAGTCGACGGTGGGTTCCGCGCTCGCACAACGGTTGCGGGTGCCCTTCCTCGACGCCGATGCACTGCATCCGCCCGCCAACATCGCCAAGATGACCGCCGGTGAACCGCTCGACGACGACGATCGCTATCCCTGGCTGGAGAAGGTCGGCGAGTGGCTGGCCGGCCACCGCGACGGCGGTGTGGTGGCTTGTTCGGCCCTCAAACGCAAATACCGGGACCAGCTGCGCGCGCACTGCCCTCGGGTTGAGTTCTTGCACCTGCGCGGTTCACCGGAAGTGATCGGCCGCCGATTGGCCGCCAGGTCGGGCCATTTCATGCCGCCCGCACTGCTGCAGTCGCAATTCGACGCTTTGGAACCGCTTGGTGCCGACGAGTGTGGGGTCGTCATCAACCTCGGCGAGGATGTTCAGGATGTCGGGGCCATCGTCGACACTTTCCTGGCGGAATCCGCGGATGGGCACCACACCTGAACGATGTACGCAATCCTGGTCGCGCTGGTCGTGGCGCTGCACTTCGCCTTCATCGGGTACGTCGTACTCGGCGGCTTCCTCGCGCTGCGCTGGCCGCGCACGATGTGGCTGCACATTCCGGCGGTGCTGTGGGGGATCGCCATCGGCACCAAGCGCGTCGACTGCCCGTTGACCTGGGGGGAGCGCTGGGCTCGGGCGAGGGCCGGAATGGCGCCGCTACCGCCGGACGGGTTCATCGCCCACTACATCACCGGGGTCATCTATCCCGTCAGCTGGGAGGGCGCCGTCGAGGTGGCCGCGTTCACAGTGGTCCTAGCCTCATGGGCGCTCTATTTCTGGCGCCGTAGCAAGAGGCGGATCACCAGCGGTGCCTGCGACGACCTTTGACCCGTTCATCAACTCGTTCGAGAGCGCTGTCGGCCAGATCACTGCCGCGCGCTAGTGCCGTGTCAGCGAACGCGCCACCGTGCTCGCGGGCAGATTCCGCGAGTTCCGCGCCTCGCGCCCGGGCCGTGCTGGCGAGTTTTTCGCCGCGTTTGCGCGCGGCTTCGGCCAATGGCGCGCTTCGCTCGGCTGCGGTGCTGGCCAGTTCGCGGCCGCGTTCGAGAGCGGCTTCGGCGTATGGTGCGCTTCGTTCGGCTGCGGTGCTGGCCAGTTCGCGGCCGCGCTCGGCGCCGACTTGGAGGCCTCGTACGATCCGTTCGGCGACTTCCGAATCGAGCAGACCGTCGTCAGACCCGGGCAGCGCCGAGGACACTCTCTCGGAAAGCCGCTCCGCTGCGCGGCGACCGCGCCACCCCAGTGACGGCTTGCCCTCGGTGTCGGCCGCTGCGATCATCAGGCCGCCCAGAAGGCTGAGGTCGGTCAGCAAAGCCTGGCGTTTTTCGGCTTTGCGTTGCGGGTCGGTCTCGTTCCAGAACATGTGGGCGCCGAGGTTGGCTGGCAGCACGGTAAACGCCAGAGCGGCCGACGCGAGACGGGGCATTTTGCCGGTGGCGAGGAGTATGCCACCCCCAACCTGAACGGCCGCGGTGATTTGTGCGAATGTCCGGGCGTCGGCGGGAACATTGCTGCCAACCGGGTCCGGCAATGCGCGCAAGCCGTCCACCGTGGGCGCTGCGGCTTCCGCCGCCGCCTTGGGATTGAGCAGTGAAGCGACTCCCTGGCCAACGAAGACTGCCGACAACAGGGGCCTTGCGATTCTGCGGATGAACATGATGGTGGGTTACCCCGCTGACCGGCACGCAAACGGTCCGGCTTACCTTGGGTCCTGTGCGAGCGTTGATCATCGTCGACGTGCAAAAAGACTTCTGCCAAGGGGGCTCACTGGCAGTGGTCGGCGGTGCCGCCCTCGCGCCCGCTATCAACGACTATCTGACCGGAGAGCCCGGTTACCACCACGTCGTGGCGACCAAAGACTTTCATATCGACCCGGGTGACCATTTCTCCGACCGGCCGGATTATGCGTCGTCCTGGCCGCCGCACTGCATCGCCGGAAGCGCCGGTGTGGATTTTCATCCCGACCTGGACACCAGCCCGATCGAGGCGGTCTTCCGCAAGGGTGCATACGCCGGCGCTTACAGCGGTTTCGAGGGAGTCGACGAGGACGGGACACCGCTGCTCGAGTGGTTGCAGCAGCGCGGGGTCGACGAACTCGACGTCGTCGGCATTGCCACCGATCATTGCGTGCGCCGCACCGCCGAGGACGCGGTACACGCCGGCCTGAGCACCAGGGTGCTGTTGGATCTGACGGCGGCCGTGGCGGCGGATTCGGCCGCAACGGCTCTGGCGGAAATGCGGACCGCAGGCATCGAGCTGGTCGAGGGGTTCTGATGGCGGTGCCCCTCGATCGGGAGCGCCTACTCGCCGCGGTAGAGCGGTCACCGCAGGCGTTTGCCGTGCATGACCGCGACGGCTGGGTGGAGGTCTTCACCGCCGACGCCCGGGTTGAAGATCCAGTTGGTTCGCAGCCGCATGTGGGGTACGAGCAGATTTACCGTTTCTACGACACATTTATCGGTCCGCGCGAGATCAAATTTCATCGCGACCTCGATATCGTCTTCGGCACGGCCGTGCTGCGCGATCTCGAGCTCGAGGTGGCGATGGGTTCGTCCGTGACGATGTACGTACCCGCCTTCCTGCGCTATGACCTCCGAGAAGCTAACGGCGAGTGGCGGATTGCTGCGCTACGGGCGTATTGGGAGTTGCCGGCCATGATGCTGCAGTTCCTGCGAACCGGATCGCGAGCAATATCGCCAGCCCTCCACCTGTCGCGAGGTCTGCTAGCCAACCAGGGATTGACAGGCACCGCGGGCTTCATGACCGGCTTTCGCCGGGTGGGGGCGAGGCACAAAAAGCTGGTAGAGAAATTCCTGCACGCCGTCACGCGTGGGCACAGGTTCGTCGCTCCACATGCGCTGTCATCCACCGCCACAATAACTTTGGGCGACAACGACCCGCTCGACGTCGCCCAACTGGTCGTGCAGCTCAACGGGGCCAGCTGGGCCAAGACGATCGGCGCGGGGCCCACGGTCGTGGTGTCGCTCAACTCGGGTCACGGCCGCGGCATCATGTTCGCCGATGTTGCCTGGCGAGGCAATGCGATCAACCGGATCCGGTACTTTCCCGCCTGATCGGGTCCGCTCAGTGCGCAACCATCAACGCCAGCGATGCGGCCGAGAGCAACAGGTAGCCGCCGGGAAACGCGATGTTGTAGAGGACTCGGGCCCTTAGGTGCGTCACCACCGCCCCGATAAAGAACAAGACCAGGCCGGCCGCGGCCGCGATTCCTAACGCCGGCACGCCCACGAGCCCGACAACCAGCCCGCCGGCCCCGGCGAGCTTTACCGCCCCTAGTGCCGGTAGCCACGAACGCGGCACCCCCACCTCGGCTGAATTTGCCAGCACGAATCCGGCAGGGATGAAGTCGGCCACGGCGACTCCGGCGGTGATGATCGCGGTGGTCAACGTGATCACGACAGATGCGGTGCCCATCAGGTTAAATCCGTTTTCCATTGGTCAATCCATTGGCGTGCAGGTGTTTCCGCAGCCGCAAGCCCGAATGGCCGCAGAACGCGGTGCGGCGGACAATCGGTAGGGTCATGGTGCTGGTTTCCTTTGCGACAGAGAGTTCGATGGATGCGGTCATCTTCTTGACGATTTCTGTGCAGAAAAGGTGACCCATGAGCGCAATTCAGGATCTCGCGGACCTCGCGCAGCGGTTTGACGCAGACCGACGACACCTGAGGTCGGTCGCGTTTCAGCTGCTCGGCTCGGTAGCTGACGCTGACGACGCGGTGCAGTCGGCGTGGCTCAAGGCCAGTCGCTCGGGCTCCGAGACCCTAAACAACATAAACAAGGTTGAGAACCTCACCGGCTGGTTCACGACGATCACCGCTCATGAGGCGCTCGACCAGCTGCGCGTGCGCAAGCGGCGAGCCGAGCGACCCCTTATCGACCCCGACGAACTGGACCGGCTGGCAGGCGCTGCGTCGGCGCCGGCGGACCAGGACGCCCTGCTGGCGGACTCGGTCAGCAGCGCGTTACTGGTCGTTCTCGATCGCCTCTCACCCGCGCAGCGCGTTGCTTTCGTGTTGCACGACGTGTTCGCCGTGCCGTTCGAAACGATCGCCGGCCTGTTGGACCGGTCGCCGGCGGCCGCCAAGAAGCTTGCGAGCCGGGCCCGTGGGCGGTTGCACGCGGACCCGGCCGCCACACCCCGTCGCGTAGCTGAGCACGTTGAGATCGTGGAAGCGTTTCTGACGGCGTCCCGTGGCGGGGATATCGCCACCTTGCTCAATTTGCTGGCCCCCGACGTGGTACGCAGGGTTGATCGGGCCTTGGTTCCCGAGGATGTGCCGACCGAGTTGCGCGGCGCCACGGAGGTCGCCGAGGAAACCCGGCGGTTCACCCACCGGGCCCGGGTCGGTGCCGTGATCCTCATCGACGGAGTCCCGGGCATCGTGATCGCTCCGGTTGGGCGCGCGCAGGCACTGCTGCAGATCGGAGTCGGAGAAGACAACCGCATCCACACGATCGACATCACCGGCGACACCGCCCGCGTCCGCCGCGCCGTCCTCACACTGCCGCGCTGGCCGTCTCAGAATTGCCACAAGCCCATCGGGTACCAAGGACATCGAACAAAGCCGGCAACGCGCCAAGGGGAGGACGATGCTCGATAAGCCGTTCGGACGGCGGAGCCTGCTGCGGGGCGCCGGTGCGCTCACCGCGGCTTCACTGGCACCGGGGGCCGCCGGCTGCGCTTCCGACGACAACGCTCTGACCTTCTTCTTCGCGGCCAATCCGGACGAGCGCGATGTCCGGATGCGCATCGTCGACGAGTTCCAGCGCCGCCATCCGGACATCAAGGTTCGGCCGGTGTTGTCCGGGCCGGGCGGGATGCAGCAGCTCGCGACGTTTTGCGCCGGCGGCAAGTGCCCGGATGTGCTGATGGCGTGGGAATTGACCTACGCCGAGCTCGCCGCCCGGGGGGTGTTGCTGGACCTCAACACCATGCTGGCCCGCGATCAAACCTTCGCGGCGGAACTGAAGTCAGACAGCATCGGGCCCCTGTATGACACCTTCACGTTCAACGGAGGTCAGTACGCACTCCCGGAGCAATGGTCCGGAAACTACCTGTTCTACAACAAACGGCTTTTTGCCGAGGCCGGGGTGCCGGCGCCGCCCGGAACGTGGGAGCAGCCGTGGAGTTTCGCCCAGTTCCTGAACACCGCCACCGCTCTCACCAAGCGGAATGGATCCGGGCGGGCCACGCAGTGGGGATTCGTCAACCTGTGGTTCTCGTACTACTCGGCCGGGCTGTTCGCCATGAACAACGGGGTACCGTGGTCCACCCCGCTGAAGAACCCGACCCACTTCAATTTCGGTAACGACGCCTTCATCGAGGCGGTGCAGTTCTACGCCGACCTGGCTAACAAGTACAGGGTGGCGCCCAACGCATCCGAGGTGCAGTCGATGTCCACGCCCGATCTGTTCGCGGTGGGCAAGGCAGCGATCGCGCTGGGTGGCCACTGGCGTTACCAGACATTCATGCGAGCCGACGGCCTGGATTTCGATGTCACCTCGTTGCCGGTAGGGCCGCGCCGGCAGGGACGGCCTGCGCGGTCAAATATCGGTTCCACCGGGCTGGCCATCGCGGCCAGCAGCCAGCGCAAGGAGCAGGCATGGAAATTTGTGAAATTCGCGACCGGCCCCGTCGGGCAGGCGTTGATCGGTGAATCCAGCCTTTTCGTGCCGGTGCTGCGGTCCGCGCTCAACTCGACCGGATTCGCCAAAGCCCACCAGAGGGTCGGCAACCTCGCCGTGCTCACCCAAGGACCGGCGCATTCAGAAGGACTGCCGGTCACCCCGGCGTGGGAAAAGATCGTCGCCCTGATGGACCGCAACTTCGGACCTGTGCTGCGCGGATCCCGACCGGCGACATCGCTGACCGGACTGGCGCCCGTCCTCGACGAGGTGCTGCGCACTTCATGACATCGATCGATACACCCGTCGTACCCGGGCCGGTTACCCGCAAAGGTTCCAAAGGAGCCGGTCCTTCGCGACGACGCGCCAGGGCCGGTCGCCTGTTCGTCACGCCGAACCTGGCCGCGGTCGCGGTATTCATGCTGTTTCCGCTTGGATTCTCGCTGTACATGAGCTTTCAGCAGTGGGACGTGTTCAGACCACCAAAGTTCGTGGGCCTGAAGAATTTCGAAGAGCTCTTCACGTCTGACCCGCTGTTTCTCATCGCCATCCGCAACACCGTGATCTTCACCCTCGGGACGGTCGTGCCGACCGTCCTCATCAGCCTCGTCGTGGCCGGCGTCCTGAACCGGAAAGTCAGGGGCATCGGTATCTTTCGCACCATCGTCTTTCTGCCGCTGGCCATCTCGTCCGTGGTGATGGCCGTCGTCTGGCAGTTCGTCTTCAACACCGACAACGGGCTGCTCAACATCATGCTCGGCTGGCTCGGGATCGGCCCGATCCCATGGCTGGTCGATCCCAGATGGGCCATGGTCTCGCTGTGCATCGTCAGTGTGTGGAGGAGCGTGCCGTTCGCCACCGTCATCTTGCTTGCCGCGATGCAGGGGGTTCCGGAGACCCTCTATGAGGCGGCCAAAATCGACGGCGCGGGAGAGATACGGCAGTTCGCGTTCATCACGGTGCCGCTGATCCGCGGGGCGATGTCGTTTGTTGTGGTCATTTCGATCATCCACGCGTTCCAGGCGTTTGACATGGTCTACGTTCTCAACGGACAAAACGGCGGCCCGGAAACCGCGACCTACGTTCTGGGCATCATGCTGTTCCAACACGCGTTCGCGTTCCTGGAATTCGGTTACGCGTCGGCACTCGCATGGGTGATGTTCGCCATTTTGCTGGTGTTGACCGTGTTGCAGTTGAGGCTCACGCGGCAGCGGTCTTGGGAGTCTTCTCGTGGTCTCAGCTGAGCGTGTGTTCAAGCGCAATGTCTTTCGTGCTGTGCTGGTCTACACCGCGCTGATCGGCATCGCGTGGTGCTGGCTGTTCCCGATCGCCTGGGCGATTTCCGGCTCGTTGAAGAGGGAAGGCGAGGTGACCGAGCCAAGGCTGTTGCCGGCCCACCCGCGGTGGTCCAACTACACCGAGGTGTTTACGCTGATGCCGTTCTGGCGCATGTTCTTCAACACCGTGCTGTACGCCGGATGCGTCACAGCCGGGCAGGTCTTCTTCTGCTCATTGGCCGGATATGCGTTCGCGCGACTGCAATTTCGCGGCCGCGACACGCTGTTCGTTTTGTACTTGGGCACGCTGATGGTGCCGCTGACCGTGACCGTGATCCCGCAGTTCATTCTGATGCGGACGGTCGGTTGGGTCGACACTCCCTGGGCGATGATCGTGCCCGGCTTGTTCGGTAGCGCGTTCGGCACCTACCTCATGCGGCAGTTCTTCCGGACGCTCCCGAGCGATCTCGAAGAAGCCGCAATCCTGGACGGTTGCTCGCCGTGGCAGATCTACTGGCGGATCCTGCTGCCCCACGCAAGGCCCGCGGTGATGGTGCTGGCGGTGCTCACCTGGGTCAACGTGTGGAACGACTTTCTGTGGCCGCTGCTGATGATCCAGCGCAACAGCCTGGCCACGCTGACCCTCGGCCTGGTCCGGCTGCGGGGCGAGTATGTCGCGCGCTGGCCGATAATAATGGCGACGTCGATGCTGATCATGCTGCCGCTGGTCATCATCTATGCGATCGCGCAGCGTTCCTTTGTCCGCGGCATCGCCGTCACCGGGATGGGCGGGTAACCATGGCTTCGGTGGCTTTCGAGCAAGCGACGCGGCGCTATTCAGGCACAGATCGACCGGCCCTGGATCGCCTCGACCTGGAAGTCGGTGACGGCGAGTTCGTCGTTCTGGTCGGGCCATCCGGATGCGGCAAGACGACCTCGCTGCGGATGGTCGCCGGACTGGAAACGCTGGACTCCGGACGCATCCGGATCGGGGACCGCGACGTCACCAACGTCGACCCCAAGGATCGCGACGTCGCGATGGTCTTTCAGAACTATGCTCTCTATCCGCACATGACGGTGGCGCAGAATATGGGCTTCGCCCTAAAGATCGCCAGAACCCCGAAGGCGGACATCCGCGAGCGGGTGCTGGCAGCGGCGAAATTGCTTGATCTGCATCCATATCTGGACCGCAAACCCAAAGACCTCTCCGGTGGGCAACGCCAGCGGGTGGCGATGGGACGTGCCATCGTGCGCCGCCCGCACGTGTTCCTGATGGACGAACCGCTATCGAATCTCGACGCCAAGCTGCGAGTGCAGACCCGCAACCAGATCGCCGCATTGCAACGACGGCTCGGCACCACGACTGTCTACGTCACCCACGACCAGGTCGAGGCAATGACCATGGGCGACCGCGTCGCTGTGCTGTGCGACGGCGTGCTGCAACAATTCGCGACGCCTCGCGAGCTTTACCGCAACCCCGGCAACATGTTTGTTGCGGGGTTCATCGGGTCTCCGGCGATGAACCTGTTCACCCTCCCGATCGTGGACTCCTCGGTGTCGCTGGGAGATTGGCCGATCCAGCTACCGCGTGAAATCGCCGGCGCCGCAAGCGAGGTCGTCGTTGGGGTCCGCCCCGAACATTTCGAGCTGGGCGGCCTCGGTGTCGAGATGGAGGTTGACGTCGTTGAAGAACTCGGCGCCGATGCCTACCTGTATGGCCGAATCACGGGTTCCGGCAAGGTAATCGATCAACCCGTCGTTGCGCGTGCCGACGGTCATAACCCGCCCGAAAAGGGCAGTCGCGTGCACCTGCATCCCCAACCCGGACACCTGCACTTCTTCGCCGTTGACGGGCAGACAATAACGTGAGGATCTGATGAGCACAGCGCGTGTCGACCTGGTCTGCCAAGGCGGTGGCGTCCGCGGGATCGGGCTGGTCGGTGCGGTGGACGCGCTGGCCGCGGCCGGCTACGAGTTTCCCCGTGTCGCGGGGTCCAGCGCGGGAGCGATAGTCGCGTCGCTGGTCGCCGCTCTGCAGGCCGCCGGTAAACCAATGACGCGCCTGGCTGAGATCATGCGGAGCATCGACTACCCGAAGTTCCTGGACCGCAATTTGATCGGACACATTCCTCTAATCGGCGGGGGGCTGTCGCTACTGGTGTCAGACGGGGTCTATCGGGGGGCTTATCTTCAAGGACTGCTCACCGATTTGCTCGGCGAGCTCGGCGTGCGAACCTTCGGCGACTTGCGGACCGGCCAAGGGCCCAACCAGTTCGCCTGGTCGCTGGTCGTCACCGCGAGTGACCTGTCACGACGCCGGCTGGTTCGCATTCCGTGGGACCTCGACTCCTACGGGATCGACCCGGACGGCTTCTCGGTGGCGCGAGCGGTGCACGCCTCGTCGGCGATTCCGTACATCTTCGAGCCCGTTCGGGTGGGTGGCGCTACCTGGGTCGACGGCGGGTTGCTGTCGAGCTTCCCCGTGGAGCTGTTCGACCGGGCCGACCCACGTTGGCCGACATTCGGCATCCGGCTGTCGGCGCGTCCCGGCATTCCGCCCACCCATCCCGTGCGCGGGCCGGTGTCGTTGGGAATAGCCACGATAGAAACGCTGGTGAGCAATCAGGACAACGCTTACATCGACGATCCGTGCACGGTGAAACGCACCATCTTCGTGCCCGCCGAAGGCGTGAGCCCGATCGACTTCGACATCACTGCAGAACAACGCGAGGCGCTCTACCAGCGCGGATTACAAGCCGGCCAAGCGTTTCTGAAGAAGTGGAACTACGCGGACTATCTGAAAGCCTGCGGTGGCCCGGTCAGGCCGTCGTCTTAGACGTCCAACTCATTCGGTGACGCGTATGCGCGCACAGCCGATCGCATCAAGCCGACGTTGGACACGTTCGATGTCATCCGGCGAAGGCATCTCGTTGGTGATGCGGGTGATTTCCACCCCGACATCGGCGGTGCTGATCGGCCAACGTCGGCGCATCATGAGTTCGTTTGTGATTGCGGTGATCTCGTCATCGCAAGGTCGCCGTCGCAACAGGGCCGCGAGCGGCGCATAACCAGTGGCCGGCATGCCGGTGGGGTAACCCGCCCGTACAAACGCGACAAACCTCGCCACCCAATCGGCCAAAAACATACGTCCACCCCGCTAACCGCCAGATGTTGGCATCGGCACCTAGCAACGTAGCAGCGCCGACGTCATCAGCAGGGTAAGACGGCACAGTTAGTTACAACTATTTTATGGGTTCTTCGGGCATACGCCCGACTCCTTAACGCTTTGACCACCGTGGGTGTCGTCGAGATCACAGTCCCACCACGGCAATCCATCGATCTCTTCGAATGTGGCGCGCCATAACGATGATTGCCCGCAACGCTTTCTAATATTTCCGCGTGGTGGATCGCTATGGAACCGACGTGCTCGCCGCGGGCCGGCGCAGGCCGCGCTCGACGGAGCATCCAGTTGAGCTCGGCATGGTCGTCGAGGACGCACAGACCGGCTACGTCGGTGCCGTGGTCCGAGTCGAATATGGCCGCATCGACCTGGAAGACCGGCACGGTCGTACCCGCGGCTTTCCCCTGGGCCCGGGTTATCTGTTGGAGGGCCGTCCGGTGATCCTTACTGCGCCACGTCGCGCGGCGCCTGCCGCCGCGGGCCGGACGGCATCCGGATCGGTCGCGGTGCCGGGTGCACGCGCCCGGGTCGCACGTGCCAGCCGGATCTATGTTGAGGGCCGCCACGACGCCGAGCTCGTCGCGCAGGTGTGGGGCGAAGACCTGCGCATCGAGGGTGTTGTCGTCGAGCACCTCGGTGGGGTAGACGACCTGGTGGGCATCGTGGCTGGGTTCGAGCCGGGTCCGGGGCGCCGGCTGGGCGTCCTGGTGGACCACCTGGTCGCAGCTTCGAAGGAGGCGCGCATCGCGGATGCGGTGCGTCGGGGACCGGGTGGCCCAGACACTCTGGTCGTCGGTCACCCCTACGTCGACATTTGGCAGGCGGTAAAGCCACAGCGACTCGGTCTGGGAGCCTGGCCGAGCGTGCCACGCCACATCCAGTGGAAGCGCGGCGCGTGTAAGGCGCTGGGCTTGCCGCACGCTGATCAGGCGGATATCGCCAAGGCGTGGCGGCACATCCGTTCGCGCGTGCGCGACTGGAACGATCTGGAGCCCGCGCTGATCAGCCGGGTCGAAGAACTGATCGACTTCGTGACGGAAACCGGCTCGTGATAACGAATCGGCAACCAGCAGAAGATCTTTGGTCGTAGCAAAGAGAAAGCCGCGCCCGCTGAGCGCTACATCGGTCAGATTCTGTTTCCCTGAGCCAATCTCACGGCTGATTGGCCGGGTGGGGGCATCAGTGCCAACATGTTGATGTGACCCAGGCTGGCGGACCGGGCGCGGACCCTGGCACACCGCTGATGCGCGAAACGCTGTCGCAGCTGCGTTTGCGCGAGCTGCTGCTGGAGGTCCAAGACCGAATCGAGCAGATCGTCGAGGGCCGCGACCGGCTGGACGGCCTCATCGAGGCCATCTTGGTCATCACGTCGGGGCTGAAGCTCGACGCCACGCTGCGCGCCATCGTGCACACCGCCATCGATTTGGTGGATGCCCGGTATGGGGCGCTGGGGGTGCGGGGCTCCGACCACGAGGGTCATGAACTGGTCGAATTCGTCTACGAAGGCATCGACGACGAAACACGGCAGCGTATCGGGCCATTGCCGGCCGGGCGCGGCGTTCTTGGTGTGTTGATCGATGACCCGAAGCCGATCCGGCTCGACGACATCTCCCGGCACCCGGCGTCGGTTGGATTCCCACCCAACCACCCGCCGATGCGGACATTCCTCGGGGTTCCGGTCCGCATCCGCGACGAGGTGTTCGGCAATCTCTACTTGACCGAGAAGGCGGATGGTCAGCCGTTCAGCGCTGACGACGAGGTGTTGGTGCAAGCCCTGGCCGCCGCGGCGAGTATCGCCATCGACAATGCCCGGCTCTTTGAGCAGTCGCGGGCGCGGGAAGCGTGGATCGAGGCAACGCGCGACATCGGAACACAGATGTTGTCCGGAGCTGATCCCGCGACGGTGTTTCGGCTCATCGCCGACGAAGCGCTCGAGTTGATGGGCGCGGCGGCCACGCTGGTGGTCGTCCCGGGCGACAGCGAACGCCCGTCCTCCGAGGTCGACGAATTGGTGATATTAGAGGTCGCCGGGGCGGTCTCGCCCTCGGTGAAGACTGCCACCGTACCCGTCAGTGGAACGGTGATCGGGGAGGTGTTCCGGGACCGGACGCCCCGCCGGCTGGATCACCTCGACCTTCGGATCGTCGGCCTGGGCGCGTCCGGACCCGCGTTGGTGCTGCCGCTTCGGGTCACGGATACCGCCGCGGGTGTTCTGATCGCGCTTCGCCGCGCCGGCGAACAGCATTTCACCGAGCAACAGCTCGACATGATGGCCGCCTTTGCCGATCAAGCGGCGCTGGCCTGGCAGCTCGCCACCTCACAACGGCGGATGCGCGAGCTCGATGTTCTGACCGACCGTGACCGGATCGCCCGCGACCTGCACGACCACGTCATCCAACGGCTCTTCGCGGTCGGGCTCGCCCTGCAGGGAACCGTTCCCCGGGCACGTTCGCCCGAGGTTCAACAACGACTCACCGGCTGTATCGACGACCTGCAGGAGACCATCGAGGAGATCCGCACCGCGATTTTCGACCTGCACGCCGCGCCGTCCGGCGCGAGCCATCTGCGGCAACGGCTGGACGAGGCGATCGAGCAATTCTCGAGTCCCGGGCTGCACACCACGGTCCAGTACACGGGGCCGCTGTCGGTTGTCGACTCCGCGCTGGCCAATCACGCCGAAGCGGTTGTGCGAGAGGCCGTTAGCAACGCCGTCCGGCATGCGAACGCCACCAACCTGGCCGTCAAAGTCAGCGTCGACGACGATCTGGGTATCGAGGTCGTCGACAACGGTGTGGGCATCGCCGCGAACGTTACGGAAAGCGGCTTGAACAATCTGCGCCAGCGCGCCAACGCGATGGGCGGTGATTTCGTGATCGAGAACCTCCCGGCCGGCGGCACATTGCTGCGATGGACGGCACCCCTGCGCTGACGGGGCGAAAAGGCCTTTGGTCCTTTCCGGTAAGGGTCTTTCGGTAGGCGCGATCGTCGACAAGCGCTCTGTACCTTGATGTTCGTGACCTACGTGATCGGTAGAGCGTGCGTGGATGTGATGGACAAGTCCTGCGTGCAGGAGTGCCCGGTCGATTGCATCTACGAGGGTGCCCGAACCATGTACATCAACCCCGATGAGTGCGTGGACTGCGGTGCGTGCAAACTGATTTGCCGCGTGGGCGCGATCTACTGGGAAGGCGATGTCCCCGACGACGAGCAGCAGCACCTCGAGGACAACGCCGCCTTTTTCCACCAGATCCTGCCAGGCCGAGATGCTCCGCTCGGCTCGCCAGGTGGTGCCGCCACGGTGGGCCCGACCGGCGTCGACACGCCGTTGGTCGCGGCGATGCCGGCACCGGGACGGTGAACCACGCGTTGTGAGACGCAATCGGATCCAACGATGGCGCGATGTTCACACGGTCGTGGACTAAAGCCTCCTGACCGATGACGATCCCGGTATGTAGCGTCGCTTGTGATGAAGGGAGAAACGAAATGTCTGCAGCCGTGAAACATCTCGGCCTCGTCGTCGCGGTCGACGGCTCGCCCGCATCGGATGCCGCCACCTGTTGGGCGGCCCGTGACGCGGCGCTGAGAAATGTTCCTCTGACCGTGGTGAGCGCGGTGACAACCCCCACCGCCACCTACCCACCGGTCCCGTACCCTGACTCGTTGGGGGTATGGCTGGAAGACAAGGGGCGCAAGGCCGCCGCCCACGCGGTCAAGATCGCCGAAGACGCCATGCCGATCGACCGAAAGGTCGCCGTCAAGAGCGAGATCGTATTTTCCACCCCAGCTCAGGCGCTGGTCAAAATGTCCGACGAGGCCGAGATGATAGTTGTGGGCAGCTCCGGCAAAGGAATGCTGGCCCGGGGCTTCCTCGGTTCGGTCAGTTCGAGCGTGGTGCAACACGCCCATTGTCCGGTCGCGGTGATCCGTGACGAAGATCTATTGATGCCGGATCCGCAGCACGCTCCGGTCCTGGTGGGAATCGACGGCTCGCCGGCCTCTGAACTTGCGACGGAGATCGCGTTCGACGAAGCGTCACGTCGCGGTGTCGATCTGATCGCCCTGCACGCATGGAGCGACGTCGCAATTCTGGAACTTCCGGATTTGGACTGGTCAGCGATGGTGTCGGAAGAGGAGCGTAGCCTCGCCGAATCGCTGGCGGGCTGGGAAGAACGCTATCCCGACGTGACGGTGCATCGAGTGGTCGTTTGCGATGAACCGGCGCGGCTACTCACCGAGAAGGCAGAATCCGCGCAGCTTGTCGTGGTTGGCAGTCACGGCCGAGGTGGTTTGGACCGCATGATCCTGGGCTCGGTGAGCAATGCAGTTTTGCACGCGGTCAAGGTGCCGGTGATTGTGGCGCGGCCGCCGGCCGAAGGACGGTAGCCGTCCATGCGCACAGGGCAGCGCTGTCGCGCCCGGCGCGCATGACAGTCCGGTCGGGACGCACGATCGCGGCCGCGCATCGCCCTTCGCGCAGCCACTTCTCGAGTTCGGTGTCGCCGTTGGCGACCAGCACCGCGACTCCGCGCCGCCGGAGCAACGCTTCGTCGGCGTCGCCCGGGCGACTCGTGGTGATGAAGGCGAAGCCCGCGCCAACCGCATCATCGAGCCGTTGACCACCGGGCAGCGGAGGGTTCGGGCACAGCGTGCCGGCGAGCTGGCGTGGGCGGCGAGACTTGGACACCAGCGCCGAACTGCGTAGCGCGGGCGTGGTGGAGTCGACGACCTTGTCGCGCAGGCCGGGAAGCAGCCGCACCCGGGGCAGCACGAGGCGGCGGACCAGGTTGCCAAGACGGCCGCCGCCGGTCATCGAGCGGCCGACATTGAGGGCTAACCAGATCATGCTCCGGGTGTGCGGTTTGCGCTCCTGCTCATAGCTGTCGAGAACGTCTGCCGCCAGGGTGCCGTTGCGGACCCCGGCAATCTTCCAGGCCAGGTTCATCGCATCGCGCACGCCGGCTCCCATACCCTGACCGACGAACGGGGGAGTGAGGTGCGCGGCGTCGCCGAGGATGAAGATGTTGCCGCGGCGCCACCGGTCGGCGATTTGCGCGCGGAACGTGTACTCGGTGACGCGCAGCAGCGTCAGTTCGCTATCCGCAACGTCGGCAGTCCAGGGCGCGATGAGTGGCCGCAAGGCGGCCACGGTGCCGAAATCATCGGCGCTTTCGCCGGCCAACAACCGGAACTCAAACCGGTAGCGGGCCTGTCCGATACGCATGTAAGTTCCTGCGCGATCCGGATCACACACCTGGTGCACGCCCGCCCACTGATGAAGGTCGGCTTCGGTGGCCACATCGACGACCAACCAGCGCTGCTCGAAGTTCAAATCTCGCATGGCTGAGCCGATCTGGGCGCGCACCAAACTGTTGGCGCCGTCGCAGCCCAGCAGATAGTCGGCCTCGACCCGATGAACCTGGCCGTCGGAGCGGTCGGTGAACGCGACGCGCACGCGTCCTCCGTGGTCGGTGATTTCGGTTACCTCGGCGTTGCCGCGCAATTCGGCGTTGGGATAGCGCTTGAGGTTTGTGCGCAGCAGGGCCTCGAGCTCCGGCTGGTCGAACATATTGGCCTGTGGGAAGCCGTGCACACTGCGGGAGGGGTCGCGGTTGAACTCGGCAAGCACCTTGAATCGCTTGTCGAGCAGCCGCAATCCGAGCGTGGGCCGCGAAATCGCCGCGAACTCATCGGCGATGCCGAGGCGGGCGATGACGCGGTAGATCTCGTCGTCCAGATGGACGGCGCGGGGTTGAGCGTACACGCCGGGCCAGCGGTCCAGGACGAGGCAGTTCACGCCGTACTGTGCCAACAGCGTGGCGGCGGTAATACCGGTCGGACCGGCGCCGACGATCGCGACGGGCACGTGCCGTACACCCTGAAAAGCCTTGTCGGTCACGCGTATCGGATTGCGGTGCGTTGGGTTCCGAGGTCGACGGCGCCGTCGTCGGTGGCCACCGAGGCCTCCACGACGTCGCCGTCTTGCAGATATCTCGGGTTAGCGGCTTGACGCTTGAAGAACACCCTCCACTTGACGGCCGGCGGCAACAGGTTCCCGATGATCTCCACCGGCTTCGGCGGGGCGCTCAGGGCGGTGCCGGCCGGGGTGCCGGTGAGCACCAGGTCACCGGGGGCGAGCTCCTGGAACTGGGTGAGAGACTGCAGCGCCTGGAGTGGTCGATACAGCATGTCGCCCTCGACCAGAGTGTTCTGTCGCTCGTTGCCATTAACGCTCAGGCGCAGCCGCAGATCACCGAATCGCTTGAGCTCCTCGGCATCCAGCAGTACCAGCTCCGGCCCGACCGGGGTGAACGTCGGATAGGACTTCGCCTCATAGAACTGAGTCTGCGGAAGTTGGACGTCGCGTGCTGACACGTCATTCGTGACGACCAGACCGGCGATGAACTCGGCCAGGTTCGCATCGGAAATGCTGGTGCCGACCGCGATTGCGCGTCCGATCACCAGCCCGATCTCCACCTCATAGTCCAGCAGTCTGACGTGTTCGGGTTTGACGATCTCGTCGAACGGACCGTTGATCGACGCGGACGCCTTTCGGAAGAAGGTCAGCGGAACCGATGCCGGGTCCATGCCCGCATCCCTGACGTGGGACTCGAAGTTGGTCATCTGAGCCACCACTCGGCACGGCCTGGTCACCGGTGACACCAACTTCAGAGTGTCGACTGCGACGCTGTCGGCGCCGGCGGCGGCAGCCTCGATCGCGGCGCGGTCGGCCAGCAGCTGACCGGTCGT
>DATMMZ010000190.1:0-46218 GCA_035569455.1 Mycobacterium sp.
GAACCTCATCGACCGGATGCGAGGCTAAGGCCGTCCGGCTCCACAACCGGCGATTGTCGCTGTGAGGTGGGCAAAAAGCCACCCCCGACCCTCTGGTGACTCAAGTGACAGATGGGGCGCCCGCTAAAACGTCCGACGCAGCAGACGCACCAACTTTGACGGTGCCGCGCTCGGCGGCCGGCGAGATGCATAGGGTTAGAGCCGGTTTCGTTCGGGGACGGAGCTGGCCCGGACGTGTTTCAGCTGCATCCGCAGGTACGCGCGCAGATCATGCAGATCAGGATCCGTCCAGCGGTTGCGGGCTTCGGTCGGATCGGCGGTCAGGTCGTAGAGCTCCCATTGGTCATCGAGGGGCGACGTCCGATAGGCCTCCCCGCCCAGCCCGTTTGCCGCCAAGTGACGCACTCCGGGCGAGCACATCCCAGATTTCTTGCGCGCGAGCCGCGATGGCCCGGGTGCGCTGAATGTCGGCCACCCGCTCACGCTACGTGACCTACACGTAGGTGGCGGCGTGCAATATGGTCTCGAGCGTGATCGCTGTGCCACTGGCCGCGATGGTGATCGCGAGCGTCACCCAGTCGGCCAGTTTCGGCCGGGCCGGATTGGCAGACAGCTGACCGGTGCCGCCACGGGCGGTGATCGCGTCGCCCATTTCGTCGGCGCGCCGCAGCGTCACGGTGATGGCGGTGGCGAGCAGGTCGATCAGCTCCAGGGCGTGCCGACGGCGCCGAGCCTTGCGACTGCGCGGGATGCGTTTGGGCCGCAGCCGCCGAGCTGCGTAGAGCACCTGGAACTCGTCGATCAACATCGGGAAAGCGCGCAGCGCGAGCGCCACGGCCACCGCCCATTCGTCGACCGGGATCCGTAATAGTCGTAACGGGCGGCCCAAAGTCGCTAGCGCAGGCCCGATCTCGGCGACGTTGGTGGTCCAGGACACCATTGCCCCTAGCCCGAGAAGGACCACCGACAACGCGGTGATCCGCAGAAAGTTCAAGGTTCCGCCGAGTCCGATCTCGACTCCGCCCATCGAGATCACCGGACTACCACCGGCCAGCGCCGCGGTGGAACCGCCCAGGGCGACCACGATCCACAGCCAGTGCGGTACCGACGGCAGCGCACCGCGCGGAATGCGCGCGATCCGGGCCGCCGCCAGCACCAGGGCGGCCACCAACCCGATCGTCACCCAGCCCGGGTAGAACGTCAGCAGCACCGAAACACCAAAAACAACCAGCAGTTTGGTGCCGGCCCACAAGTCGTGGATGGTCGAGGTTCCGGGTACCGGAATCAGCAGCACAACCGGACGCGAGACACGTCGGTTCCCGCGTTCTTCAGTGAACGAGGTGTTAGTCACGGCACACCCCCCGCCGCGGTGGACACCGATTCCAGCACGCCATTGCTCAGATGCAAAGTACGCGGGCAAAGGTCCTCCAGCCCCGCGAAGTCGTGCGAAATCACCACCACCGTCAGACCCTGCTCCCGGCGCAGGTCCTCCAGCAGCCGCAGCAGGCCGCGTTGGCTGGCCGCGTCCAACCCCGCCAGTGGCTCGTCGAGGATCAGTGCCCGCGGCGAACGCGCCAGCAATCCGGCCAGCACCACACGGCGCATCTGGCCACCGCTGAGCTGGTCGATGCGTCGCTTAGCCAGCGTGGAATCCAGTCCGACGACGCCCAGTGCCGCAGCCACACGGTCTTCATCGCGAGGCGAAAAGCCTGCTGCGGAGGCAACTTCCAGGTCGACCCGGCTGCGCATCAATTGCAGCCGGGCGGCCTGGAACGACAACGCCACCGTACCGACCCGCTCGTAGGTGGGACGGCCATCCACCAGGCAGGCGCCGGTCGTGGGAACCGTCAGCCCGGCCATGATCCACGCCAGCGTCGATTTACCTGAGCCGTTGCCGCCGTGGATCAGTACCCCGTCGCCCTGCTCCACCACGAAGCTGACGTCGCGCAGCGCGGTCTTAGTCCACGGGGTGCCGCTGCCATATTCGTGCCCGACGCCTATCAGCTCCAGCGCCGGTGCCTGCCCGCGGTGATCCGTCGCGACGGTCGGCATGGGCGCGTGCGCGGTCTCGACCATGTCGGTGTTGTCCGGTGAGTCGCTGAGATTGATGGTGCGGTCCGCGGAAGCGGCCTCGTTGTAGTAGTGCGTGATGTGCACCAGGGCGGTCCGGTGTCGTTTCGTCAGACCGGACAGCACGCTCAGCAGGGCATCGCGGCCCTGCTGGTCAACCATCGTGGTGACCTCGTCGGCGATGAGCAGCGCCGGCTCCCGGGCCAACGCCGCCGCCAGCGCCAAGCGCTGCAGTTCACCGCCGGACAGGCTTCCGGTGTCACGTTCGGCGAGATCCTCCAGGCCGACCTCGCGGAGTAGCCGGCCGACGTCGACATCGGTACCCGGCGGCAACCCCCACACCACATCGTCGGCGACCCGGGTGCCTAGGACCTGGCTTTCCGGGTGCTGCAGGACAACCGCCGTGCCACCCAGCTTGCCCAGACCCACCGCCCCGGGCCGCTCCACCGTGCCCGATGTCGGTTCCCGGCCGGCCAGGATCAGCATCAGCGTCGTCTTTCCGGAACCGTTGGCACCGGTGATCGCGACGTGTTCGCCGACCCGCAGATCCAGACTGAGCTCGCGCAGCGCGTCTTGGCCCGCGCGGGGGTAACGGAAGCGCACCTTGTCCAGCCGCACTGGAACCGGTCCGACCGGGATATCCGCCTTCGTGACGGCTGGGGCGTCCAGCTTGTGCACATCGGGGATACCGCGCATCCGTTCCAGCACCCGCGACAACGCCCACCAACCGATCAACGACACGACTAGGACCTGGACGACGGAAGACCCGAGCAGCACCCACGGCCAGTAATGCAGCCCAACCGCGAAATAATGCTTTAGGGCGGCGGCGGCGCCCTGCATATGTATCCGGGTCAGGAAGGCCGCGGTCCCGTTCGTGTTTGCGGTCATTACCCCGAAAATCAGGTGCCGCAGTCGGGCCAGCACGGCCAGCGCGGCAACATTCGCGGCGCCGAAGGCGAAGCCGGCGATCAGGGCCGTGACAATTACGGTCGGCGTGCTCCGGCCTTTGCGTTTGACGACCCCGGTCAACCCGCCGATATAGGCGCTGTTGACGACTGCCATGAAGCCGCCCATCCCGGCGATCAGGAAGGCAATCATCCCGGCAGCGACCGTCGCGGCGATGAGCACGCGGAGGCGGTAGCGGTAGGCCAGCAACCCCATGGGCACGGTACCCAGCAGCGCCAGGCCCGCTGCGAAGGGGACGACGACGGAGATGATCGCGGTTACCGCGCACAGTGCTGCCAGGACCGAGGCCTGTGCCAATTCGCCCGGTTGCAGCGGTCCACTCCGATGGTGCGAAGGGACAGGGTCGGGCACGGCCACCTTACCGATTCTGCCAGGCCCCGGCGCCAAGTCGCTGCAGCGCACCACGGGACATGAGTTTTCGGAGTGAACGTGTCCTATTGGTCTCCCTTAGCAAAGCTATGCAACGATGGATAGATGAATTCGTCCGCCGCCACACACGACGCCCACGTCGGCGACACCGCTAACCCCGAGCCCCGGCAGGGCTTGGGCGCGGATTTGCTCGCGGTGGTCGCGCGGCTCAACCGGCTGGCCACCCAGCGCATCCAGATGCCGTTGCCTTCGGCTCAGGCGAGACTGCTGGCCACCATCGAATCCCAGGGAGAAGCCCGAATCGGTGATCTGGCCGCCGTCGATCACTGTTCGCAACCGACGATGACCACGCAGGTGCGACGGCTCGAGGAGGCCGGCCTGGTTACCCGAACCGTCGACCCAGGAGATGCCCGGGCGGTCCGAATCCGCATCACGCCGGCGGGGATGCGGACACTGACCGCGGTGCGGGCCGACCGTGCCGCCGCCATCGAGCCACAACTGGCCCGGCTCGACTCGAACGACCGCAAAGTGTTGGCGGATGCGGTCGAGGTGTTGCGCCGTCTTCTCGAAAACGCCGCGGCGGCACCGAGCCGTAACACACTCTGATCAGCGCACATCTCTAGTGCACAGACCACCTGCAGCGGGTAGACACTTAATCGACGACGAGATCAGCTTGGTCTGATCAATCGGTCTGACGATGAAAGGTGGCGGCCATGCAGACCGAGCCTTCCGCTTTCCAGGCCATCCCGTTGACCGTGTGGGTCGGACCGATTAGGTACGTCCTTCATCCCGGCCGCGACGTGATTGTCGGGCGCGGCAGCCAATGCGACATCCCGCTGGACCGGCCGGGCCCCGCCACGACGTCGCAGACGGCGCGCCCGGATCTGGTGCTGCGGTTCACCGGTACCCATTGGGTGGCCATCGATAGGAGCCCAAACGGCATCTTCGTCAACGGCGCCCGCATGTCAACGGTCGATATCCGCAACGGTCAAGCGATCACGATCGGTGATCCCCAGCGGGGCCCACGATTGATTTTCAATCTCGGTCCATCGGTCGGTCCCCCCGCAGGCCCCCTTGCAGGCCCTGGCGGTCCACCTCAAGGCCAGAACTTGCCGCCGCCCCCGCGGCGGCCTCAGCCCGCCGCGGCGCAGCCCAATCAGTACCTCCCGAGCGAGCGGACTACCCAGCGAATGCGAATACCCGCACCGGCACCGCCCAAGGTCGAGCGACCTGTCCAGCCGGTCGGGTGGGCACCGCCGCCGCCGACGGCCCCGGTTCGTCCGTCCCCACCCACGATGCCGCCCGTAATGCGCCCCCCAACGCCGCCCATCCCAGACGATGGGCAGCCAAAGGGTCGGGGGCTGATCGAGCGGATGACTGACGCCACGCGAAAGCTGCGCGCCGTGCGCCCCGCGTCCCAGTCTGACGAATTGAACGCCACAAGCCGGTTGCCGTTGGAGCCCGGTGCGCGCACGGTCGGAATGGCCGCCCATCGGCTGGGGCTGACCGTCCACGGGCGCGAGCTGCTCACGAATGTGTCGTTCACGGCGCACCCCGGCACGTTGTCCGCGGTGTTCGGTCCATCGGCCACGATTAACTCCGCCTTGCTCGACCTGCTCGCCGGCACCAGGGAGCCGAGTTCCGGCATCGTTACCGTGGACGAACACGACGTGCACGCCGAGCGTGAGTTGATGCGCACACGCATCGGGATAGTGAGCAGCGACGACTGCGCGCACCCGCGGCTCACCGTGGAACGAGCCTTGGGATACGCCGCCGACCTGCGGCTGCCGCCGGACACCTCGCCGGACCATCGCCGCCATGTGGTGAACCAGATTCTCGACGAGCTCGAGCTGACACCGCACCGCGCGACCCGGATCGCAAAACTGTCTCCCGAGGTGCGCCGGTGCGCGTCGATGGCGATCGAACTGATCACCAGACCGACGCTGCTCGTGGTTGACGAGCCGGGCGCCGGGCTGGATGCAACACAGGAATACCACGTGATGGCGATGCTGCGGCGTCAGGCCGACCTGGGATGCGTCGTCGTGGTGGCTATGAGCCCGACCTCAGTGACTTCGGTGACAAACCTGAATATGTGCGACCAGGTGTTGCTACTGACCCCCACCGGCGCCCTGGCCTTCGTGGGGCCGCCACTGCAGATCGAGTCCGCGATGGGCACCACCGATTGGTCGGAAGTTTTGGCGAAGGTGAGTGCCGATCCGCACGGCGCCCATCGCGCATTGCTGGCCCGGCAAGAGGGATCGGCTCTGACGGCGCCACCACCGGTTGCCGCACCTGTTCCGCCTCCCGCGGGGCTCACCGTGAAGCAGCAGATCCGGTGGGTAGCCCGTCGCCAGGTCCGGCTGTTGTTCGCGAACCGCAGTTACCTCGTCTTCCTGGCGCTCCTGCCGTTCATATTGGCGGGGCTGGCGCTGCTGATTCCCGGCGATTCCGGCCTGGGCCGACCCGCCCCGAAGAGCGCCAACCCGCATGAAGCCATCGAACTCCTGGCCGCGCTGAACGTCGCCGCGGTGATCATGGGGAGTGCACTGACCATCGGCGTCCTGGTTGGGCAGCGCCAAGTCTTCCGACGCGAGCAGGCCGTCGGGCTGTCTACGTCGGCCTACCTGGCCGGCAAGCTCATCGTCTTCAGCGTGGCGGCCGCCATCCAGACGGCCATCGTGACCACGATCGTCATCCTCGTCAAAGGCGGGCCCGTGCACGGCGCCGTCCTGCTACACAACCCGAATGTCGAGCTCTACGTGAGCGTGGCGGTGACGGCCATCGTCTCGGCGACCGTCGGGCTTGCCCTGTCCTCGCTGGGGAACTCGCTGCGGGAGGTCCTGCCGCTGCTCGTACCGATCGTCCTGGCCTCGCTGCTATTCAACGGGAGCCTGGTTCAGCTGACGAGCAAGTGGGTTTTCCAGCAGATCTCCTGGTTCGTCCCGGCGCAATGGGGCTTCGCGGCATCGGGGTCCACCGTCGATCTGCGCAGGGTCGACGCGCTGGCCGCCAACGCCGAGGTGTGGACCCACTATTCGGGCTGGTGGGTCTTCGACATGGTCATGCTTCTCGTCTTTGGTGCCATGTGGGCGGGCTTCGTCTTATACCGGCTGCGACCACCCGAACGGATGACCCGCGCGGCCCTCAGATGACTTGTGCGACAAGCAAGCCGAGCAGGTAGGTGGCAGCGACGGCGACGGCCCCGAACAGCAGCTGCCGTGCCGCGGCCCACCACACCGGTTTGCGGGTGAATCGGGCGGTCAGCCCACCGGCAATCAGCAGACCGACCCCGCCGCACACCAGGCCCGCCGCCAACGACCCGTACCCGAGAAGGTAGGGGAGCAGGGGGACGAGCGCACCGATGGCGAACATCACGAAGGACGCCGTCGCGGCCAGCCAGGCCGACGGCTTCTCGGCGGGATTCACGCCAATCTCCCGCACCAGATGGACATTGATTGCGTGGTCCTCGTCGCGGTGGATCTCGTCGGTGGCGGCCTCCGCGGTTTTCTCGGTCAGGCCGATGTCGCGGAGCAAGCGGACGAGTTCGGCCCGCTCGGCTTCCGGGCGGGTGCGTAGCGAGCGGCGTTCGACATGGACCTCGGATTCAATCTGTTCGTTGGCCGTGGTCACCGATGTGTACTCCCCCAGAGCCATGGAGAACGCCCCGGCCAGCAGGCCGGCGATGCCGCTGACAGTGACCGCGTGGACGCTGTCGGCGGCAGCCACACCGGCGATCAGGGCGGTGTTGCTGACCAAGCCGTCCATGGCGCCGAAGGTGGCGGCGCGTAACCAACCTCCGCTGATATCGGGATGGGTGTGCCCTACGTCATAAGCGGGGTCCAAAGCCGGGTGCTGCGACGAGTCGCCCGTGGCTGGCTGAGACATAACGCCATCTAAGCGCGAAAGGCACCGCTAGAGATAGCGTCTGACGCGACCGCAGTACTCGCCGTATTCCCGGCCATATCGCTGCCGCATGAATTCTTCCTCCCGCAACACCTGCCGATGGAACAGCAAGGTGGCGACGGCCAGGGCGATCAGCGGAGTCCAGCTGGGAAACACCAAGAACTGGCCGAGCAGGAACACAAAAAAGCCGACATAGATCGGATTGCGGCTCACCGCGAAGATGCCCGTCGTCACCAGCCCACCCGGCTGGTCAACGTCGATGCCGACCCGGAAGCTGTTGCCAAATGACACCAGGCTGAGCACCAGAATCAGCACACCGGCCAGGCAGAGCGCCACTCCGAGCCACGCGACGGCGGTGGACCGGAAAAACCGGTGGGTATCAGCCAGGGGCCAACCGAAGGCAGCGGCGAACAGCGTATAGAAGTAGAACAGTGCCACCGGTGGTATCAGAAAGTCAGTTTTGTCGAGCTTCCCGAAACGCATTGCCCGAGTACCGGTTCGGCGCAGCAGCAGGACTCTGCCCAACACTGTGCCCATCAGCAGCACGATCATGAGAGCGCCCAGATATTGCGGCATGCCATTTAGTTTGCGCGAGCAGACGCAAAAGCTCCCGCACGCTCGGCGTGTCGGGGGCTTTTGCGTCTGCTCGCCCGGCCTATTCCGGACGCGCGACCCGCACGTTACGGTCGGAGCTATGGCGCCAGACATGACAAGCACGGCCGAACACCTGCGCAACGCGTTGGACGGGCGTTGGCGTGACGTGAAGAACCAGACTCGGGCCAAGTTCGAACATGAACAATTCCGCCCGCACTACACCCCGAACACCTTGATCGCCCGCGCCAAAGTGGCGGAGCAGATGAAGATCATCGCCGCCGCAGGCATCTCCGACGAAGGGTTCCGCAAGGAGCACGGCGGCACCGGCGACGTCGGCGCGGCGATCACGATGATCCAGATGCTGGCGACGTCGGATCTGTCCTTGATGGTCAAAGCCGGAGTGCAATGGGGACTGTTCGGCGGTGCCGTCGAGAACCTCGGCACCGACCGCCACTTCGACTACGTGGAGAAGATCATCAGCCTCGAGCTGTGTGGTTGTTTCGCGATGACCGAGACGGGACACGGCAGCGACGTTCAGGCGCTCGAGACGACGGCGACCTACGACGCCGAGACCGAAGAGTTCGTCATCGACTCCCCCACCCCGACGGCCCGTAAGGACTACATCGGCGGGGCGGCCGAGACCGCCAGCATCGCAGCGGTTTTCGCGCAACTGATCACCACCGAGGACGGCAAGCCGGTCAACCACGGCGTGCACTGCGTATTGGTGCCGATCCGTGACGCCGACGGTAACGATCTCCCCGGTGTGACGACATCGGACTGCCACTACAAGGGTGGCCTGCCGGGCGTCGACAACGGCCGCATCATCTTCGACCATGTCCGCGTTCCGCGGGAGAATCTGCTGAACAAGTATGGCGAGGTCGCACCGGACGGCAGTTACACCTCGCCGATCGACAATCCCAACCGCCGGTTCTTCACCATGATCGGCACGCTGATCCGCGGCCGGGTCACGGTGGGTGGCAGCGCGGGAGCGGCCACCCAGGTGGCACTGGACATCGCCACCAGATATGCGTTGCAGCGCAAGCAATTCAGTTCACCGGACGGCGGTGAAGTGCTGATCATGGACTACCTGGTGCACCAGCGGCGGCTGTTTCCGTTGATAGCGCGCTCCTACGCGCTGCAGTTCGCGCAGAACGAGCTGGTGTCCAAGTGCCACGACCTGCAGACGTCGGACGTCGTGGATGCCGATGAGCAGCGCGAGCTGGAAGCTCGTGCCGCCGGGCTGAAGGCGGCGAACACCTGGCACGCCAGCCGGGCCATTCAAGAAGCCCGAGAGGCGTGCGGCGGCGCGGGCTACATGGCCGAGAACCGGCTGATCGCACTGCGGGCCGACGCCGACGTGTTCACCACCTTCGAGGGTGACAACCATGTGCTCACCCAATTGGTCGCTAAGGAGCTGCTGACTAAATACGCCGACGACGTCAAAAGCATGAGCCCGGTCGAATGGGTCCGCTTCGCGGCCAACGCGGTTGGCGATCGAGTGATGAAACGCACAGCGGCCGAAGCGATTATGCAGACGATTGTGGACTCCCGGCAGGACAGCGAAGAAGAGGGCAGCCTGTTCAACCGCGGCACCCAAGTCACGATGTTCGAGGAGCGTGAGAACTATCTACTGTCGTCTGTGGCGCGCCGGCTACAGGGCAAATCCAAAGAAATGTCGGCATTCGACGCATTCAACGCGGTGCAGGATCACGTCATGCACGCGGCGAGCGCGCACATCGACCGAGTGGTGCTGGAAGCCTTCGTCGCCGGAATCGAATCGTGCCCCGACCAGGAGGCCCGCGAGCTGCTTGGGGTCTTGTGCGACTTGTACGCGCTGTCGGTGATCGAGGACGACAAGGCGTGGTACATCGAGCATCGATACCTGTCGACAGAGCGAGCCAAGGCGGTCACCCGCGGCATCAACGATCGATGCCGGGTGCTGCGCCCGCATGCCAAGACGCTGGTCGACGGTTTCGGCATCCCCGAGCCGCTGCGTTACGCCGAGATGCTGCACCCAGAGAATCTGCCCGACTGAGAAGACTTGTGCGCGAAGGCTACTGGTGCGGAATCTTACCGAGTGCCTGCAGCTTGCCGTCTGAACCGATCTGAAATTTCACTGTGCCGACGCCGGTAGGACAGCAAGCCTGATCGCTACCGACCTGCCATCGGTACTGAACCGTCACGGTGTCATCGCCGGGAGGCAGCACAGTTATATAGGGCTTCGGACTCCGAGTGGGTGTGCCCAGCGGTGTGTTTTGGTCGAAGAACAACAGCTGCTGCGGAGTCGACTCGTCGGCAATGCTGGGGATGATTTGCACCCAGTACAAACGGCATTTCTTGGCATGCCCCCGAGTGATTTCGACCCAGATAGAACCCGGCGTCAGTATCGGAACCGAGGCGATGGCCTGCCGCACCGTATCGTTCGTCGGCCCGTCGGAACCCTTGCAGGCGTCGGCCGGCGGCGGTGAAGGTGTCGGGGGCTTCGAGCCGCATCCGGCAGACAGCAGAATCAGCAGGATCGTGACCAGCTGACGACGCACACGGTGAGCTTAGCGAAGACTGTGAATGTCCCGTCGGTTTCATCGGAGCCCCTGTTACGGAACGCCTGGCAGGCCTCGTCGCGGGTAACCTGAATCCCAGCTTGGCTGGTCAAAGTTGACCCGCGATGACGTGGGCGACTGGGGTTTTCTCTCCACTTCACCACTTCGCTCCGCCCGTTGTGAGGAAGCCGTAAAGCGGCGGAAGCACCGGATACCCGGTGCTGAAACATCCTTGTCGCACGATTCAGCGCAAATCCTCGTTGCGCACTCAAGGAAGGACGTAGGCGTGGCTCGGGAATCTCACGGCGCCCGTAAGGCCGTGAACACCATGTGCGCCTACTGCGGCGTGGGCTGTGGAATGGTGCTGCAGATCACAACTGACCCCCAAAGCGGCCGCGGTCACATCACCAAATCGATTGGGCACAAAAGCCATCCGGCCAATTTTGGCCGGTTGTGCACCAAAGGTGCAACCACCGCGGACATGCTCGCCGCACCCGGCAGGGCGGAGTCGGCATACCTACGGACCGACCGCGGCGAACCCCTTGAGCCCATCGCGACAGACATCGCGATCACTCGATGCGCCAAGCGGTTACGAAAGATCATCGACGAACACGGCCCGGATGCTTTCGCTTTATACGTATCGGGGCAGATGTCCATCGAGGCCCAGTACCTGGCGAACAAACTGACCAAAGGGTTCATCGGCACCAACCAGATCGAGTCCAACTCGCGACTGTGCATGGCCGGTGCCAGTTCCGGCTACAAGCTGTCCCTCGGCGCGGACGGACCGCCCGGCTCGTACCAGGACTTCGACCTGGCCGACGTTTTCTTCGTCATCGGCGCCAATATGGCTGACTGTCACCCGATCCTGTTCCTGCGGATGATGGACCGCGTCAAGGCGGGCGCGAAACTCATCGTCGTGGACCCGCGCCGCACCGCGACCGCGGACAGGGCCGACCTCTTCCTGCAGATCGCCCCCGGCACCGATCTCGCACTACTCAACGGGTTGCTGCACCTGATCGTCGAAAACGGGCACACCGACCGTGAGTTCATCTCCGAATTCACCGAGGGCTGGGAGGTGATGCCGAGTTTTCTGGAGCAATTCACCCCCGACAAGGTCAGCGAGATAACCGGCATCCCCGCCGAAGACATCCGCACGGCGGCGCAGTGGATCGGCGAAGCCCCCAACTGGATGAGCAACTGGACGATGGGGCTCAACCAGAGCACCCACGGCACCTGGAACACCAACGCGATCTGCAACCTGCATCTGGCCACCGGCGCCATCTGCAAACCCGGCAGTGGCCCCTTCTCGCTCACCGGCCAGCCCAACGCGATGGGCGGACGCGAAATGGGGTATATGGGACCGGGTCTGCCGGGTCAGCGGTCCGTAACGTCCTCCGACGACCGCGAATTCGTGGAGGACCAGTGGGGCATTCCCCGCGGTTCGTTGCGCACGGACGTCAGCGACGGCACGATCGACATGTTCTCCCGCATGGCCGGCGGACAGATCAAGGCGTGTTGGATCATCTGCACCAATCCCGTTGCCACCATGGCCAATCGGAAGACCGTGCTCGCCGGTCTGGACAAGGCCGAACTGGTGATCACCCAGGATGCGTTCTTCGAGACCGAGACCAACGAATACGCCGACGTGGTGCTGCCGGCCGCCCTCTGGACTGAGTCCGACGGGGTGATGGTCAATTCCGAGCGTAACCTGACCCTGTTTCGGCAAGCCGTCGAACCGGTGGGGCAAGCGCTGCCGGACTGGCAGATCATCGCCCGAATCGCCTGCGCAATGGGGTATTCGGATTCGTTCAGCTATGCCTGCGCCGAAGACGTGTTCGACGAGATCACGCGGTTCTGGAATCCGAAGACCGGCTACGACCTGCGCGGTGTCAGCTACGACCGGCTGCGGCAGACACCGCTGCAGTGGCCGTGCCCGCCCGGCAGCACTGCAGACCGCAACCCGATCCGCTACCTCAACGACGGAATCAGCCAAACCCAGTTCGTCCGTGCGGACGGCACTGTGCCCCGATTGGTGTTCCCGACCGCGAATGGTCGTGCGGTGTTCTTCGCTCGCCCGCACCTGCTGCCCGAGGAGATGCCCGACGCCGACTACCCGTTCTTGCTCAATACCGGACGCCTGGCGCACCAATGGCACACGATGACCAAAACAGGCAAGGTCGCCCAGCTCAACAAGCTCAATCCCGGGCCGTTCGTCGAGATTCACCCCGACGACGCTGCGCAGCTGCAGATCCGCGACGGCGAGCAGGTGGAGATCGCATCCCGTCGCGGCCGCGCCGTGCTGCCGGCCGTGGTCACCGACCGGGTACGGCCGGGCGACTGCTTTGCGCCCTTCCACTGGAACGACGTCTTCGGCGAATACCTCTCCATCAATGCCGTCACCAACGACGCCGTCGATCCGATATCGCGACAACCGGAATACAAGGCGTGTGCGATCAGCCTGACCAAGGTCGCGGTCGCCAAACCGGAGTTGTATACCGACCCCCCGTTGGCCGACACCCGGGTCGATGCGCTCGCCCAACTCCTCGGGTTGGCCAACGAACCAACGCCGCAGTTCGGTCCGCTCGGCCGCTCCTACCTCGCGGGTGTGATAGCCGGGCTACGTTCGGAAGCCGGTCGGCGCACGACCGGGGTGCCCACCTTGCCGCTCAGCGCCCCGTTCGACTCCCGTACCCGGCTGTGGGTGGACGGTCTGCTCGCGGGGCTGTTCTCGCGCGCCCCCGTTCCCGAATCAATGCCGATGCCGGCCGTCGGGTCGGCCGATCCCGACCAGGCGGCCCAGCGGGCACCGATCGTGCTGCTGTGGGCCTCTCAGACCGGGAATGCCGAGGAGCTCGCGGCGCAGGTCGCCGCGCAACTTGGCGAGGCGGGGCTGCCGATCGTGTTGCATGCCATGGACGACTTCGCGGTCGCCGACTTGCCGAAAACGCGGGAGCTGCTGCTGATCACCAGCACCACCGGGGACGGCGAGCCGCCCGACAATGGCGCTGCCCTCTGGCGGGCGCTATCCGCCGACAATGCGCCCCGTCTCGCCGACATGCGCTACGCCGTACTTGCGCTGGGCGACTCCAACTACGACGACTTCTGCGGTCACGGGCGCAAACTCGATGAGCGCCTCGCCGAGCTGGGAGCGACCCGCATTGCCGGCCGCGTCGAGTGCGAACCCGATTACGAGGACACCGCATCCGCATGGCTCAGCGATATCATTCGGGCGCTGGGCGCCACCACGGCACCTGAGGCTCCGATCCGGCCTTCGAGCCGGCCGGCGGCACAGGCGTACACCAAGAAGCGTCCACTTGTCAGCTGTCTGGTCCGCAACACCACGCTCAGCCAACCGCGGTCGGCAAAAGACGTGCGGCACTTGGTATTTCAGTTGCCCGACGCGACCGTCAGCTACGAGGCCGGCGACGCGCTCGGGGTTTGGCCGCGCAATGGCAAACTGCTCGTCGACGAATGGCTGACACTGACCGGTCTGGAGGGCGAGACCGCGGTGGAGGTCGTCGACCACGGGTCGATGACATCTATGTCACTGCGTGACGCTCTTATCGACCGATTCGAGATCGCCCACATCAGCCCCAACCTGCTTCGATTCGTGCACCAGCACACCTCTGACAGGGAGGCTGCCGCAGAACTGGCCGAGTTGATGAAGCCGGAAAACAAAGCCGAGCTGGCCGATTGGGCGTGGGGCCGTCAGTCCGTCGACCTGCTGGGTCAATGCAAGGTCACCGCGTCGGTCGAGGAGTGGCTGAGCGTGCTCAAACCGCTTCGGCCGCGCTTGTATTCGATCTCGTCCAGCCCGAAGGAGAGCCCGCGGGAAGTCCACCTGACGGTCTCGCCGGTGCGTTACAACTTTCAGGGCGTCCCGCGCCGCGGGGTGTGCTCGACATACCTCGCCGACCGCTGCCCCGGCGACGAGGCCGCCGTCTACGTTCGGACCTCCAGCAATTTCCGGCCCCCGAGCGATCCGCACACACCGATGATCATGATCGGGCCGGGCACCGGGATCGCCCCCTTCCGCGGCTTCCTGCAGGAACGACGAGCGCTCGGCCACACCGGACCCAACTGGCTGTTCTTCGGGGAGCAGCACGCCGCGACCGACTATTACTACCGCGACGAGATCGAGCAGATGCGTGCCGACGGGTTCCTCACGGAACTCGACCTGGCGTTCTCCCGGGACCAGCGCGACAAGGTCTACGTGCAGCACCTGATGCGCAAGCGCGGGTGCCAGTTATGGCGCTGGTTGCAGGACGGGGCACAGCTGTACGTGTGCGGTAACGCCGACCCGATGGCAAAGGACGTCGATCGCGAACTCTGCGAAATCGCCGCCCAACACGGGAGCCTGGAACCGGATGCGGCGAAGGCCTACGTCCAGTCGTTGAGCGCCGACAAGCGCTACCACCGCGACGTCTACTGAGGCCATCCTGCGGTCTGCGAGGAACCGTAATACGGCGGAAACGTCGGGCGCCCTCCGTTGAAACATCTTCGCCGCACCATTCACCTCAATGGTTTGGTTGCGCGCGAGGGAGGGACGGACGCGTGGCGCTGGGGTTTGATCGGCCCGCTAGGGACGACGCGAGAGCTGTCTGCCCATTGCGGTGTCGCCTGCGCTACGGCGCCAACCCGCCGGGTGACCCGGGGCCGACAGGTGCAGAGGTCGATTGGGCAGGGCTACCCATCGACCTGGACTTGGCGTTCTCCCAGCAGCAGCGCGACAAGGTCTATGTGCAGCACCTGATGCGCAAGCGCGGCGCCCAGCTGTGGCCATCATTGCCGGCCAGCGCACAGCTATGCGTCTGTGAGGCCGCGGCCGACAATGGGCACCTCGATCCGGACGCGGCGCAGGACTACGTCTCGTCGTAAAGCGCTGGCAAGCGTTACCACCGAGACGTCCACTCACTCAATCTCGACGCAAATCGTCTGGATTGCGTTGCCGCCGTAGCCGAGACGATTCCATTCGGGCTGCTCGGGTTGGGTACGTCCGGCGTGATCGGTTGCCCGTGCTCGCACGGTGCCGGGACCCCGTACGTCGCATTGTGCGAGGAGTTCCCACCACTGCCAGCTGTGTCGGCGGCGTTCGCCGATCAGTCGTGCGGGCTGCCACGGACCCCCGCTGACGGAGATGTCAACCCGTTCGATTGTCGCCGCGCCCGACCAAGCAACGCCGCGCACCACGAATTCATCGCCAGTCACCGACGCGCCGTCTGCGGGCTCAGCGATCAACGCGCGAACGCGCTGCAGGCGAACGGGTTCGCCGACAATCCCGCCATCACGCTCCCAATAGTAGCTATACCGCTTCGTCTGGAAAAAAGCCTCGAACGATTGGCCGATCACCTCGATCTCCGTCAGCCACTTGACCGACGCCACCGCATACCAGCTTGGAACTATGAGCCGGACCGGGCGTCCATGTTGCAGCGGCAATGGTTCGCCGTTCATCGCGTATGCGACGAGTGCACCGGAGCCGCGGGCGTCGTCCACCGACAGGGCGCGCTCGAACCGCACAGGCGCGGTTGCGCCGTCGACCAATCCCGCGTCGGCTCCCCGAAACACGACGTCTTGGGCACTGGCCGTCAGGCCCGTCCGGTGGAGGAGCTCCACCAGCGGAACGCCCGTCCATTCCGCAGTGCTCGCCGCCCCGAAATGCCACTGCTCGCCGGGGACTGCCGGGTTGAAATACTTTCGGCCGTTGCCGGCACATTCCAGCGTCACGACCAGCGACTGTGACGGCATGCTGTGCAGATCGCGCAAGCGAAGACGCATTGGCCGCTCAACCATTCCGCCGACCGTCAACTCATACAGCTCCGGATCCAGTACCGGCGTCGTGAAGTGGTTGCGAATGTAAAAGTGGGCGGAGGGCGTCACGACGCCCCCGGTCAACGCGGCGAGCGAGGTCTCACAGTTCAGCGGTTCCTCCCGGACTACCACGAGACCGGGGTCCGCCCCACCGGTAACGACCGGCAGTCCGGCGGCGGCCCACGCGCACATGCCGCCCGCCAGGTTGACAGCGTCGAAGCCCGAGCGACGAAGCGACGCCGTCACCGCCGCCGAGCGTCCACCCGAACGGCACACCACCACGATCCGGCGGTCCCGAGGCAATTCATCTTGTCGAGCACGCACGCGACCGGTCGGCAGCAGCATCGCACCGGGCGCGTGCTCCGTACACCACTCGTCGGGCTCTCGCACGTCAAGCAGTAATGCTCCGCCGTCGACCATCCTTTTGGCGGCTTGGGGGCCGAGCTGCGGTGTTTCGGCGACGATGTCGGCTTCCCCGCCACACGATGAGGGCAGACCGGCGCTCTGCCAGGCGCCAAATCCTCCGAGCACATCCGACACGTCGTCAAAGCCCGACGCCCGAAGCGCGCTCGCGGCCACCATGGAGCGGTAGCCGCTGGCGCAGTAGACGACCACTGGCGCTGTCTGGTCGAGACTTTCGATCGAATCCGCAAAAGCCGGTAGCGGGATTTCGCGCGCACCCGTGATGGTGCCCGCCGCAGTCTCCTGAGGGTTGCGCACGTCCACCAGCTGCAGATACGGTTCCAAGCCGCGCAATTCGGCGAGCTGCTCGATGGTCAGTCGTGAACTAGTCTCGACGAGATCCGGCCGTTGCGCGAAAACCTCTGCGAGGTCACGCAATTGACCAACGACCCGGTCGAATCCCACGCGGGACAGGCGGATTTTGGATTCACGCGCGCGCGCAGCATCGCCGACCAGCACGATGTCGCGGTCCGGCGACAAGACATTGCCGGCCCATTCGGCGAAGCGTCCCTGCAGGCCAACGTTGACCGCACCGCGCAGATGCCGGCACGCATAGTCGCCCGGCTCGCGGCTGTCCAGCAGCGTGGCCCCTGCCTGGACGTGTCTGCACACGTCTTCGATATCCAGCAAGGGCAGTGGGTTTTCGTCGAGCAGCGGGCGCAGCAAGCGATTCCGGTGCGCGGCGAACGCGAAGTAACGCGGCCGGACCGGCTGTCCCTCGGTAACCGTGGCAACAAACCGGTCCACATCGATCGCCCGAAGCGCGTAGTTGGTCTGCCGCTGCTCGCCGATCGTCGAACTGGTCTCACTCGACAGCTGCCTGCCGCAGGTCGATCCGGCGCCATGCGCGGGAAACACACGTGTGGTATCGGGCAGCTTCAAGAGCTTGCCGTGCAGCGACCCGTAGAGCGTCGCAGCGAGCGTGTCCGCCGACAAGCCGGAGGCAACGAAAAGATCCGGGCGCCCTACGTCACCCACGAATAGCGTGTCACCGGTGAGCACACCGTAAGGAAGTTCATCGTCGGCGTGCTCGTAAACCACGATGCAAATCGACTCGGGAGTGTGACCAGGTGTCGCCAGAATCTCGAGAGTCACGTCTCCGAGCGAGATCCGCTGGCCATCCCGCAACACCTCGATCGGGAACTCGACATCGGCGCCCTGGCCGAAGGAGATCAGCGCCCCGGTGGCGGCAGCCAGCTCCAAGTGACCGCTCAAGAAGTCGGCGTGGATGTGTGTCTCGATGACGCGCTCAATAAAGAGCCCGTGCTCGGCCGCTTGGCCCAGGTAGTCGCCGATATCGCGGCGTGGGTCGACCACGACGGCGCGGCCGCTGGTCTCATCCCCGATCAGATAGGAAGCGTGCGACAGACAGTCCAGGTAATGCTGTGTGAAGATCATCGGGTCTTCCCTTCGGTGTCATCGGTTACGCGGGGCCGGCTGCCCGTACATCGCCACCACGACGGTTCGGTCCAGGCTGTTTTCCGACCACACCCCCATCGCGGTATTGGCGCAGTCGCGCATGATCGCCATATCGTCGGGGTTGTAGTACCACTGCTTGATCAGTTCGAGGTTGCTGACGGACAAGGCCGGGTTAGTCGCCACCGTCTCGGCAACCTTCCCGCGAAAACCCGCTGCGTTGGCGCGGTCCTGCGGGGTCGATCCGTCGGATCCCATGTCGTCGTTGATGTTTCGATTGTTCAGCATGTCATCCGCGTGCCATTCGGCGGCCAACGTCAGCGCGTTGTTGCTGATGACGTCGTTCGTACAACCCGCCTGGTGCTGGATCGTGTAAACGTCGGAGATGACGGCCCTGTTCAGGCTAGAGTTATCGGCATGCGCCGTCGGGGCGGCCAATGCTGAGGGGAGAATGACGGCAACCAGCAGCAGTCGGCCGCAAACGCAAAGTGGTATCCGCTGGACCATACGGCCTCCTCTGATCACACCGGGTCGAAATGTGAAACCAGCCATTGGCCATTGACCTTGTCGAGTACTACCCGCACCACGGGCGCGGTATCGGTGGGCGCACCCTCGCCGATTGTCACGGTTTGGTTGACGAACACCAGAACCACGGCGTGGCTCTCAGTTGCCGAAACCGAGGCCGCCGCAGCGACTTTGGCGACCGCTGAGATGTGCTTTTCTTTTGCGCCCGGAATGACGACCTGGCGGGTCAGCGAGGTGTAAGCATCCTTGAAATCGCCGGTCAGCCGTTCACGCGCCGCGCCAAGATCCTTGTCCACCGACGCCGCGTGATACGTCAACAAGGCCACGGCGTCTTCGCTACCGAGCCGGACCGTTTCATCGCGCAGCGCTGCGGAATTCCCAGCCGAGGCACCCGACCAGTTGAGATATCCCGCCGCCAGCGCGAAAAGCAGCGCTAGTGCGGGCAATACACGGTAAGCGAACACACGCGACCATGCGATCCCGCGTTTTTCCCGCTTGTCGGACGCATCGTCGGGCGCGGTGTCGGCCTCGGCAACTTCCGATTCTTGTTGCGCAGCCTCGACTTCGGTCGTCGACTCTGCGCCTGCGGACTTGTCCCCCGCCGAAGCTTCCGAGTCAGCCTCGATGACCTCGTCGTCGGGTGGGGTGGTGGCGTCTTTGAGAGTCGTCATGGCACGAACACCACGCTGGACACCTTGGCGCCGTCTCCGACCGCCTGAACGTCGATTCGCATTCGCCATTCGCGCGGTGACTGTTCGCCTGCAGCGGTCCGCGACTTCACCGAGACTGCCACCAGCACCCGAGCCCAGTCGCGCCGTACGGATTCCAGTCCGGCTTCGGTGACGGTGCCTTCCGATTGTGACTGCGCGGCTTTGACGACCTCGATGAACGGCTGCGAGCGCTGCTGAAAGTCGTCGCGGAATCCCCCGGTAGCCGAGTCAAGTATCCGCTGCACGTCGGCGTCGATTTGGGTGTAGCTGAGCGTCGTGAGGTTCACCGCGCCCTGTCGGGCCGTCAGAACGAATAGGTTGCGTTGGGCTTCGGCCCGGTGCTTGTCGTATTCCTGGTAGCCAAGCCAGCCAGTCAATCCGGCCAGTGTCGCCACGGCGACAGAGCTGGCCACCAACGCCCACCCGACGCGCGAAACCCGTCGGCGGGCAGGCCAATTCGGTCGGCGGGCGAGCCAACGCCGGCGGCGCGCCGGCCGATCGGTGGATTTGCCCTCCTCCTCGGCGGCCTGGTCGACATCGACTTCCGTGACATCCGTTGAGTCGCTGACTTGTTCTGAGATACCGGCGTCATCAGGTTTGACAGCCATGTTGCTCCTTCACATTTCGGAGGACGGTAGGTCCCCGACGAATTGGCATTAAGCCAAAGGCTTTTCGCATGAGCTCCCTATCTCGCGAGATTCACTGTGACGGTACGAGAAGCTGCTGCCAACTCTTGGCGCCCGGATGCGCTAAGTCGGACTGGGTGTAGCGGCGCCCGTCCGGCCCTATGTAATCGCCGGTGGCCGGATCGTAAGTGGCAACCGCGACCGGCGGGGGTGCCGGCGCGGTGCGCGCTGTGCCCAGGGGCGGCGGAAGTCGCGGATCTTGTCCCGGCGGGTACTGCGGTACGCCTTGGCCGGTATTGGTGGCGTTTGGGTCGCCCTTCCAGTTGTAGCCCTCGTTGAGCGGCACGTATTCCTCGTCGCTTTCGCACAGCTCGACGGTGGGGGCACGCTTCCACGGCTTGGTCTCGCACGGGATGTTGCGTGCTCCACGAACATTCAGTTCCGAGTCTTGCGGCAATCGGCAATACAAATCTGCCGCCGGGCGGTCCGGCGCGTCCACGCTGGCCGGTGAGCGGCGCTGAGTCGGCGGCAGATACCCGGTGGTGCACGGCGGCGGCAAATTGATGTTGAGGTTGAAGTCCAACTGGGCGCCCCGCAATTCCTGCTTGGTGTTAGAGCTCGGCACGACGATCGCGGCCATTCCCGCGATGCCTTGTGGGAACAGCACCAGGAGTTGTTCGATGTCATGGCGGTAGACGACGGCGATGTCACCCAGGCTGACCAGGTTGGCGAACAACAGCGGAACCGCGGGCGCCACCCGATCGAGCAGAGCGCGACTTTCCTCCAGCCCGGAAGTGCCCTGCGTCAGCAGGTCTCGCACCGCAGCATTCTGCGCCTTGAACTGCGCCATGATGGCTGCGGTGCGGTTAGCCCACGTGGCGATCGCATCCGATGTCTGTACCTGGGAGTTCAGCACCGGAGGGGACTGGTCGATGAGGGTGGCAAGCGGGTCGACGGTCTGGCCACCCGCGATCGCCAGCGCGGTTGACCCGTCGACGATCCGGGAGAGCTCGGGCCCAAGGCCACCGACCGCCCTGTTGGTCTCGTCGATCACAGTGCGCAAGTTGTCACGCGGAATCGCCTGCAGCGCACGGTTCGTGATGTCGAGTAGGTGTCCGACGTCGACGGGCACATCGACACGTCCGGCGGGAATGACGTCGCCGGCTCGCAGCGGCCGGGAATGTTCGCCGTCCTTCCCAGGAAGCGGGGTCAGTTCGATGTATTGCTCACCGATGGCCGAGCGGCTGTGCACCGACGCCTGGACGTCGGAGGGGACCTTGACCCCGGATCTCAATGTCAGCACCGCACGCACCCCGGTAGCAATGACATCGACCGACTCGACCTGACCCACGTCGGTGCCGCGATAGGTGACGACCGAAGTCTGGTAGAGCCCGCCCGACTGCGGCAGGTCGACCGTGACGTTGTACTCCCCGATCCCGAACAGCGTCGCGGGCAGCTTCATGAAGTTGAACGCCATTGCGCCACAGGAAACGACGGTCACCAGAGTCAATATCGACAATTGGATCCACGTCCGGCGGTTTAGGCGCAGCATTCAGTATCCCCCGAAGTGGTACGGAAGGGTAATTGGGTTCCCCGCGGTGGCCGGGCTGGGCTGCATGCCGATTGTGCGTCCCCACAGCAGCTCGAGTTGGGTGAGGTTACCTTCCCACCGTGAGCCGGTGAAGATCCCTTGGTCGATGCGGCTCAGCGTCAAATCGACGACCAAGGTGAGGTTGGCGTAGTCGCCGCGGAACCAGTTCCTCGCGGTCGACGCCGGCCAGGGGTAGGCCACCAGCCCGTCCAGGCCCCTGGTGAGCGACGGGCCGGCATCGGCGAGCGACCGCAAAACCGGCTCGATGTTGCGCAGGTTGTTCACCAGAGATTGCTTGCTCTGGTGGATGGTGTCGGCCGCGATCGCACTGAACTTGCCGAGCTGGTCGATCGCATCGGCGATCTTGGTCCGCTCTTGCGCCAATACCGCCAGCGCTTTGGGCACGGTCATCAACGCCCTATCGACGACCGGGTCTTTGGCGGCGACCTGGCCCGCCAGCGAGTTGAGATTCTCTGCGGCAGCGATGATGTCGTCGGTCTGGGCGTTCGTGCCGACGATGAACTCGTCCAGTTGGCGCAGCAGACTGCGCATGTCGTGCTCGCGGCCGGCGAATGCTTTGGCGATCGCCTGGTTGATCTCCTGCAGCTGCCCAATTCCGCCGCCGTTGAGCAGAATTGACACCGAGGCCAAGGTCTGCTCCGTGGTCGGATACATGCTCGCGTGCGACAACGGGATGACCGACCCGTTTTTGAGTTCGCCGACCGGCGGCTCATCCGTGGGTGGCGCGAGTTCGATGTGCATCGAGCCGAGCAGGCTCGTCTGGCCGAGCTTGGCGGTCGAATTGGCCGGCAGGTGGACATCGCCGTTGATGCGCATGGTGACCAGCGCGTGCCAGTCCTGCAGCTCGATCTTGGTGACGTTGCCGATATTGACGTCGTCAACCCGAACTCGGGTATTTTCCTGAATGGTCACGACATCGGGCATTTGCGCCTGGATCGTGTAGGAGCCCGGCCCCCCACCGGCGGTACCGGGCAGCGTAAACGAATTCAAGCCCCGCCATCCGCACGACGGGAGCGCGGCAATGCACGCAACACAGAGCACCGCGGCTATCGCACGTCTCATGATGTGCCTACCGGAAGCATCAGATTCTGAAGTACTTGGGTCGCGTCGGTCAAGGTGTTCGGCGGCGGCGCCGGCGTCTCGGTCGGCGCCGGCTGCTCGGCAGGCGCCGGCTGCGCACCCTCCGCCGGCGGGGGTCCCTCAGGCGGTGGCGGCGGCGTATAGCCAGGCCGAAGCCACTCCTCGCTGTAGGTGATCTCGTTCGGCCGGGCCTGAGTCCCGACGAACGGGTTGATCCCCGCCGGTATGTAGTTGTAGATGCGGTTTTTGATGATCGGATTGAGGTACTGCAGGCACAGCTTCGAAACTCGGTTCAAGCGCGCCCGGGAGGCCGCCTCGATTGCGCTGCAGATCCACTGGGGGATGTCGGCGAAGTTGTTCAAAGCCAGGATGCCGGTCATCGCGCTCTGAGCCGGCTGGTAGATGTTCAGGAAATTCTGGAACACAGACGGAGCGACGTGCAGAATCTGTTTGATATCACCACGGCTGTCGTTCAGCGCGGTCGTGATGGAAGTCAGCCGATCGAACGTGACACCTATTGCTTCCCGGTTTTCGGCGAGAAAATCGCGCAAGTCTGCTAGCGCCCCATCGACCGCCTGCACCGCATTCGCGACTTCGTTGGGTGTGTTCGTCAGCAGCGTCGTCACGCTGGCCAGGTTCTGGTTGAACGAGGCCAGCAGATCGGTGCTGGAGTACAGCGCCGACACCAGCAGCTGCAGATTGCGCACCGTGCTGAAGATGTCGTCGGCGTGATCACCGAGTGCTGAAATCGCTTCGGACAGCTTGATTACGGTGTCGCGAGCGGTGTCCCCCCGGCCGCGCACGTTGTCCGCGGCCGAGTCGATGAATTCGCCGACCGAGTTCACGCCGCCCGGGGTAGTCGGCTGCAACGCTTCGGTCAGCTTTTCCAGCTGCTTGCGGAAGTCGTCCCATTCGACGGGCACTGCGGTGCGATTCAGCGGGATCGATGCGCCCGGGCTCAATTTGGGCCCGCCCGAGTACACCGGGACGAGTTGGATTGCCCGAGGAGTCACCAGGGACGGCGACAGGATCGCAGCGCGAGCATCCGCCGGGATTGCGTACTGCTTGTCGACGGAGAACGTCACCTTGGAGCTGGTCGGCTGCGGCTCGATCTTGTCTACCACGCCGACGGCGACGCCGAGGATCCGAATCTCGTCGCCCACAAACAGGCCGTTGGCCTCCGCGAAATACGCTGAGTAGGTGTTCTTTTCGACCTCCTTCCACAGCTTCTTCCCGACGAGGAAGGAGGCGGCGGCCAGCGTCACTGCCAGGCTGATGGCCGCCACTCTTTGGAGGGTGCGTCGACTTTTGTTCATGGCCCCCCCGTTGTAAGAGGCGGGGGCGGCGGGATGGTCCGACTAGGTGGCCCGACGGGCGCGGGTGAGGGCGGTTGGGACCACAGCGGGACGGGCGCGTTCTCCGGCGGTACCGGTGGGGTTCCGGTTGGCGGGTCTACCGCCTCCGACGGCAACTTTTGGTTGGGGTCCAAAAACCGGTCGTACATGTCCGCGTCGAGGACCATCCCGCCGATCTGGCCGGGAACCAAGTTGGCCACATAGGCTTTGAAAAATGGCCCAGAACCCAGGCATTCGCCGAACGACATCGCATATCGTTTGAACTTAGGCAGGGTTCTCTGAATGTCTTCCTTACGGTTGTCAAGGATCTCGAGCACGCCGTTGAGCTTGTCGAGGGCCGGCTTGAGCTGAGTTCGATTGTCGTTGACCAGCCCGGAAACCTGATGCGAGACCGCAGTGAGGTTGTTCATCAGGGCGTCGAGGGAATCTCGTTCGTCCAGCAATGCTGCCAGGAGCGCATTGGAGTTTGCCACCAGGCCGGCGATCTGTTGGCTGCGCCGGCCCAGTACCGCCGAGACCTTGCTGGCATTCCCCAACAGGCTGCGCAACTGCGCGTCACGGTTGTTGAGGGTCTCCGAGAACCGGGCCACTCCCTGCAGTGCGGGTCTGAGATCCGGCGGTGTTTCCTTGAAGGTTTCGGCCAATGTCGTTAGCGCCGACGATAGTTGGGCGGTATCCAGGCCACTTATCGTGGTCGTCAAGTCGCCCAGCGCGTCGGGAAGGTCGTACGGGGAGGTGGTACGTTCCAGCGGAATGGGGCCGGCCAACCGCCCTTCCCCACGTGGGGTGAGCTCAAGCATCTTGGCGCCCAGAATTGTCTCTGTCTTGATCGCCGCTTCCGTGCGGTCACCCAGCTCGATGCCCTTGCGGACGGTGAAACCTACCCGGACCTTGGTGCCGTCCAGGCGGATGTCTGAGACCCTGCCCACACCCATGCCCGAAACCCGAACCGAACTAGCGGGTTTGATGCCACCGGCTTCGGAGAAGTAGGCCGAGTAGTTGTTGTAGTCGTTGATAAATGGCAGCTTGTTGTACTCGAAGGCGGCTATGACCACGCAGGTCACGATCACGGTGCCGATCAGTCCCACTAGCACTGGGCCCCGCTGGCTGAGCGGTTTGATTTTGATTCGTTTCATTGCGGCGTGCACCGCCCGCTGGGCTGGCTCAACAGTTTGGCGAAGATCGGGTTGCCCCCCTTGCCGTTGAGCTTGAGCAGCACGTCGCAAAAGTAGAAGCCGAAGTAGTCGCCATTCAGGCCCTGCCGGGCCAGGACCTGATAGACGTCGGGCAGGTCCTTGAGCAGTTTGTCGAAGTACTCGCGGTCGGCCAGCACCTGCGCGGACATGCGGTCGGTCTCGCGAACTACTTCCTTGATCGGCTGCCGTGCCTGGACAAGCAGATCCGTGGCCGACGCGGCGGCCGCGTTGATGTAGGCCAGCCCGGTAGAGATGTCATCCTTACGCTGCGCTAAGCCTTCCACCAGCTGGGACAGCTTGTCCAAGCCGTCAGAGAACTCGTGGTCCCGCGTGGCGAAGGTGTGCAGGATCGTGTTCAAGTTGGTGATCAGCTCGCCGATCAGCTCGCTGCGCCCGGCGAGGGTCGAGGTCAGCGAGGAGGTCTGGGCCAGCACGGAGGCGAGGGTGCCGCCTTGCCCCTGGAAGATTCGCAGCAATTGACCGGACAAGGCGTTGACCTGATCGGGATCCAGCGCCCGGAACAACGGGCGGAAGCCCCCGATCAGCGCATCGATGTCCAGTGCGGGCGATGTTCGTGCCAGCGGGATCGTCGCGCCCGGAGGCAGCAGGCGTGGGGGCCCCGGGCCCTCTTCGAGCGCGAGATAGCGGTCACCGATCAGGTTTTCGTAGCGCACCACGGCTTTGGTGCCCTCGGTGAGCGGCGCGCCTTTATCCACCGCGAAGCCGACAGTGACCGTGCCGTCGCGATGCAGGGTGAGGTCACCGACCTTGCCGACCTCCACCCCGGCGATCCGGACAAAGTTGCCGGACTTCAGACCGGATATGTTCGTGAACACCGCTTGATAGCCGATGCGATTCTCGAAGCGCAACTGCCCGAAAACCGCGATCAGGGCGAACGTGAATACCAGGCAGACCGCCGTGAACAGCGCGACGCGCAGGATGATCGCTGACATCTTCCTTCTCATGGCGGCGGCTGTCCTCCCCGGTACCAGTAGTGCGGCGCTTCGGGAGGGTTCTTGGTGGTCGGGAAGTAGTTGGCCCACCATGGATTGCCGACCCACGGGGTGGTGCGTATCTCGTCCGGGGCGGCCCCCCAACCGGTGTCGGTGACCAGTGCACGCACCGGGAAGTTCGCGCTCGGGTCGGGCAGCGAACCGCAGCTGGGTTTGCCTCCCGGACCGCCGGTGGCATTGACCTTCGGAAGGTGCTTCGGGTATCGGTACGGGTCGTCGCCGAAAAGCAGGGCGGCATCCAGGATCACCGAATAGCCGTTGCCGCCCAACGCATCTCGCCCGCCGTGGTCCACGTACCATTGCGCACCCTGGAACAAGCACGTGTAGGTCGGCGAGTATTTGTTCAGCAGAGCGGTAGTCGGATCGAGCAGGTTTATCGACCGTACGATGTTGGACTCATTTCGGCCGATGACATTGATGCCGGTCTGGCTGAAGCCCACCGCCGACAACAGCAGCGAGTCGAGCGACCGCTGTTCTGCCGTGATGGTGGTGCTGGTGGTCGCTGCCGAGTCAAGGATCGACAGGATGTCGGGCGCCGCGTCGGAATAGATGGCCGCCGTCTTGCCGAACAACTGCCAGTCCTTGCGAATCGTTCCCAGGCGGGGGTTGACAGTCAGCAGCACGTTATTCGCACCGGTGATCGCCTGTCCGAGCCGCTCACCCTTGCCGCGCAGCGCTTGTGAGAACGCCGACAGAATCGCGTTCAACTTCGCCGGATCAATCGCTGCGACCACCGATTGCAGATTCTCGAAAACGGTGTTGACTTCGACGGTCACGTTGCGCGAGTGCAGCACCGCGCCGGGCTTCAGCTGTATTGGGCTGGGATGGTCGGGCACGATCAGGTCGACGTACTTGGATCCGAACGCAGTGGTCGACTTGATCTCGGCCTCGAGGTTGCTCGGCAGATATTTGAATGGGCCCGGGTCCATCTTCAGCTGCAGCTGAGCCGCCTTCACATCGGTGCCAATCGAAGCGACCTGGCCGACCTGCACACCGCGCAGCTTCACCTTGGCCCCGGGTTCCATCACCAGTCCCGCCCGGTCCGACACCAGCGTGAGCGGGATGAATGTTTGGAATTTGCCGGAGAACGCCCCCGCGGTCAGTGCGATCAAACTCGCGACCAGGATGAATAACGTCGGCGCCCACCAAATCGGGTCGATCTTGCTCGTGCGGGTCTTATTTCTCCTGCCGGGTCCGCTGCTGCTGTCGTTGCTCATACGGTCACCCGGACAGGTTGAAGTTGCCGGACTGCCCGTAGACGGACAACGAAATCATCAAAGCCGTGAAGGCCGTGACGATCATCGATGACCGCACCGAGCGCCCGACCGCTTCGCCTACACCCGCCGGACCACCTGTCGCGGTGAAGCCGTAGTAGGTGTGCACAACCATCACACCCGTCGCCATCACCAGCACCGCCAAAAACGACCACAACAAATCCGTGGGGCGCAAAAACGTCGAGAAGTAGTGCTCGTACACGCCGCGTGACTGGCCGTAGATGTATAACGTGCCGAATTTGGACGCGTAGAACGACATCAGCACGGCGACGGCATAGAGCGGGATGACGACGAGGACGCCGGCGATGATCCGTGTGGAGGCCAGATAGGTGATCGAACGGATACCCATGACTTCGAGCGCGTCGATCTCCTCGTTGATGCGCATCGCGCCCAGCTGTGCCGTCGCACCGGCCCCGATCGTCGCGGCGAGTGCCACCCCGGCCGTGCACGGGGCGATCATGCGGACGTTGAAGAACGCCGACAGAAACCCAGTCAGCGCCTCGACTCCGACGTTGGACAAGGTGTCATAGCCCTGGACGGCGACAAGCGCGCCGGTAGTCAGCGTCAGGAAGCCAATGATGCCCACAGTGCCCCCGATTACCGCCAGCGCGCCCGTCCCCATACCCATCTCGGCGATCAACCGCAGCAATTCTCCCGGGTAGCGTCGTACCGCATCACCCGTGGCGGCCAAGGATTGCCCGTAGAACGCGGTCTGTTCGCCCAACTTGCGAGTGGAAGCCACCAGCCTGGGTCCCAGAGTGACCAACCAGTTGGGTTCGCTTGCCGCATCGCTCATTTGGCAGTCACCTTCACACCGAGCGCGGTGATCACGATGTTGATGAAGAACAACGCCATGAACGAGAAGACCACGGTCTCGTTCACCGCGTTCCCGACACCGGTCGGGCCGTTGCCCACCGAAAGGCCCTTGTAGCACGCGATCAGGCCTGCGGACAGCCCGAACAGGGTTGCCTTGATGAGTGAAATCACCACCTGCGGCAGCCCCGTGAGCAGTGTCATCCCTGCAATGAAGGCACCCGGTGTGACGTGCTGTACGAAGACCACGAAGATGTAACTGCCTGTCAATCCGGTAACCGCGACCACCGAGTAAAGCAGCATTGCGACGAAGGTGGCGGCGATGATCCGCGGAACCACCAGGGCCTGAATGGGATTGACACCGATCACCTTCATCGCGTCGATTTCTTCGCGGATGGTGCGCGCACCCAGATCGGCGCACATCGCGGTCGACCCGGCGCCGGCAACAGCCATCGCCGTTACGACCGGCCCAACCTGCGTCACCGATGCCAGCGCCGCACCGGCACCCGAAAGATCCCCGGCGCCGATCTCCACGAGCAGGATGTTGAGGACGAAAACGATGAGCACTGTGTACGGAATGGACAGCATGATCGTGGGGAAGATCGAGACCCGGGCGACAAACCAAATCTGCTCGAGAATCTCCCGCCAGGCCCACGGCCGTCGCACCATTGTGACCAGCGATTCGACACTGAGCACAAAAAACTGGCCCAGCGCGTTCATGGGCTTCGCAATGGCCAGACCGTTCACAGACCGGCTGTCCATACGACTCATCCGGCCCCCCATTTTCGCAATACAACTAACGCAGTCGTAATTACCCGGCCTGCAACAGACACACCGACCGTGTTTTCTGCTTGCGAACAGAGACCATTGCGGCAATTTACGCGCAGCACTAAGCCTGCCGTTAGGGTTGCAATCAACCAGAAAGAAAGCCAGCCAGAAGGCCGTTCCGTCGAGGTTCGTGCCCGCTCGGCCATCTGGGCGCGGCTGATCGGCACACCGGGACGTCAACCCCTACGCGGCCAGCTGTCCGGCCGCAGCGACAAAGGGCTGTCTTCGCGGTGGGGCGCGACAACGTTCGGCCCGGCGCGCAAGCATTCCATCCGCCTCAGAAATCACAGAAGCCACACGAGGAATTCGGCAATCTGCAGTTCGCCAGCGAGGGCGTCATTCCATCGGAATTCACCGCTACGCGAATTCATATCCGCCATGCCGAAACCTACTTAGGCATTCATGGACGCATGGCCGGCGTCCCGTTCGACTATCGCCGCCGCATGTGAGAGTTCGGACAGGCTAAGTCCAAATCAAGGGTTTCGTTCAGTGTGAGCGTAATTGTGTGGTCAGCGATGGGTTTTCCACCCGGTTAGTCTTTCTGGGTGACAGATCGCACGTCGTCGTACTTAGTGCTGGCCTCTCAGCGCAGCGGCAGCACGTTGCTGGTCGAATCGCTACGCGCTACCGGCGTGGCCGGCGAGCCCCAGGAGTTCTTTCAGTACCTGCCCACCACGAGCCAGGCCCCGCAGCCGCGGGAATGGTTCGCCGGCGTCGAGGACGAGTCGATCCTGCGCTTGCTTGATCCGTTGGATGCTGGGACGCCAGACCTGGCGCCCGCCGAGATATGGCGCGACTACATCCACACGATGGGAAGAACACCGAACGGCGTGTGGGGCGGCAAGTTGATGTGGAACCAGACACCACTCCTGTTGAGCCGCGCGAAGGATCTGCCGAATCGATCCGGCGATGGCCTGCTGGCCGCGATCCGCGACGCCGTCGGCGAGGAACCGCTCTTCATCTACGTCTACCGACCTGACGTGGTGTCGCAAGCGGTGTCGTTTTGGCGGGCGGTGCAGACGCGGGTGTGGCGGGGCAGGCCCGATCCTGTCCGCGACGCGCGTGCCACCTATCACGCCGATGCAATCGCCCACGTTGTCACCATGCTGCGTGCCCAGGAGCAGGGCTGGCGAACCTGGTTCGCCGAGGAAGATGTCAAACCGATGGAGATTCCGTATCCGGTGTTGTGGCGCAATCTGACTCAAGTGGTGGCTACCGTCCTCGACGCGTTGGGGCTCGACCCGCAACTGGCGCCTCAGCCGGTGCTGGAGCGGCAGGCCGATCAGCGTTCCGACGAATGGGTGGACCGCTACCGGGCGGATGCGGAGAGAGAGGGGCTACCGACATGACCGTAACGGCACCCACCGAGGCACAGCGCGTCGACGAACTGCGGCTGCTGGAAGCCGAGGCGGTGCACATCATCCGTGAGGTCGTCGCCGAGCTGCAGCGGCCGGTCCTGCTGTTTTCCGCCGGCAAGGACTCGATCGTGCTACTTCGGCTGGCGGAAAAGGCGTTTCGGCCGCTGCCGCTGCCGTTTCCAGTGATGCACGTCGACACCGGCCACAACTTCGGTGAGGTGATCGAGTTCCGGGACCGCAGGGTCACCGGCCACGGGCACAAGCTGATCGTCGCGTCGGTCCAGGAATCCATCGACAATGGCCGCGTCCCAGACCCGGGTCCCGGGGCTTCGCGCAACCGGGCACAGACCCGCACGCTGCTTGACGCGCTGGAAGCGGGTGGCTTCGACGCGGCGTTCGGGGGTGCCCGCCGCGACGAGGAGCGCGCCCGCGCCAAAGAACGGATCCTGAGCTTCCGCGACGAGTTCGGCCAGTGGGATCCGCGCGCTCAGCGCCCAGAGCCGTGGTCGCTCTACAACGGCCGGATCAAGAAGGGCGAACAGGTGCGGGTGTTCCCCCTGAGCAACTGGACCGAACTGGACGTCTGGCGCTACATCGAGCTGGAAAACCTTGAGCTGCCGTCGATTTACTTCGCCCATGAACGTGAGGTGTTCGAACGCGACGGCATCCTGCTGGCGGTGTCGGAGTATGCCAGGCCGCAGACTGGCGAAGCCTCCGCCACGGAGTGGGTGCGATACCGCACCGTCGGCGACCTGACCATCACCGGCGCGGTGCGCTCCACGGCCATCGACATCACCCGGGTCATCGCCGAGATCTCGGCGGCGACGGTTTCCGAGCGCGGCGAGACCCGCGCCGACGACCGCACGTCGGCAGCCGCAATGGAGGACCGCAAGCGAGAGGGCTACTTCTGATGCCCGAGGGCATAACGCGCCAGCTGCTGCGCATCACCACCGCGGGTTCGGTGGACGACGGCAAGAGCACCCTGATCGGGCGGCTGCTGCACGACACCGACAGCCTGCCGTTGGACCACCTGGAGGCGGTCACCGACGAGGAGGGCGTCGCCGACCTCGCTGCGCTGTCCGATGGTTTGCGCGCCGAACGCGAACAAGGCATCACAATCGACGTCGCGTACCGATTCTTTTCCACCGACGCCCGCAGCTACATCCTCGCCGACACCCCCGGCCACGAGCGCTACACCCGCAACATGTTCACCGGCGCATCCAACGCCCACGTAGCGATCCTGTTGGTCGATGCGCGCGCCGGGGTGCTGCGTCAGACGCGCAGGCACACCCGGATCGCAAAGCTGTTGGGCATCAAGCACTTTGTCGCAACGGTAAACAAGATCGACCTCATCGACTTCGACCAAGTCAGGTTCACCGAGGTCGAGAATGAGCTGCGCCAGACGGCGGCGCGCCTCGGCGCCGTGGACATCACGGTGATCCCGATCGCGGCCAAGCACGGCGACAACGTTGTGCAGCGCTCCGAGCGCACGCCCTGGTATAGCGGCCCCACGCTGCTCGATTATCTGGAAGGCGTCGAGCTGGCCGCGCCGCAGGCCGAGGCGTCGCGGCTGCGCCTGCCGGTGCAGTGGGTGTCGCGGCCGACCGCCGACGTGCGCCGCCGCTACACCGGCAGGCTCGCGGCCGGCACACTCAGTGTCGGCGATCCGGTGGTGTCGCTGCCTGCGGGCACGCGTTCGATCGTGACTGCGCTGGACACCCTCGACGACGACCGCACCACAGCCGTCGCGCCGCTGTCGGTTTCGGTCGAGCTGGCCGATGACATCGACGTGGGTCGGGGCGATGTGTTCGTCAGCGGGGCCGACGACGCCGTTCCGCCGGTGCTCGCCCGGGAACTCGACGCGACGGTGTGCTGGTTCATCGACTCCCCGCTGCGGGCCGGCGACCGGCTGGCACTCAAACAGACCACCAAGACCGTGCGGGCGACCGTGCAGGCGCTGCACTCACGGCTGGACCCGGAGACGCTCGACGAGCTCGACGGGCCAGTTGAGCTGGCGCTCAACGACATCGGCACCTTGACGCTGCGAACCAGCTCCATCATCATCGCCGACGCCTACACCGACAACCGCGACAGCGGGGCATTCATCCTGATCGACGAGACCACCAACGACACGATCGGCGCCGGGACCATCCTCGAGCCGCGCGAAGTCAAGCCGGGCACCCATGCGCGCACCGACATCCGTTGGCATCCGTCAGCGCTGGACCGTGGCTACCGGTGGCGGGCCACCGGCCAGCCGGGCGCGACGATCTGGTTCACCGGCCTGCCTGCATCCGGCAAGTCGACCATCGCGGTGGCCGTGGAGCGCGCGCTCGTGGAGTCGGGACGGATGGCCTATCTGCTCGACGGGGACAACTTGCGTCACGGCCTGTCCGACGACCTGGGCTTCTCCCCCGGCGACCGCACTGAAAACATCAGAAGGGTCGGCCATTTGACCCGGCTGCTCGCCGATGCGGGCGTGGTCGCGCTGGCGTCACTGGTGTCGCCTCTCAAGTCGGATCGCGAAACCGCCCGAGCCCTCAACGACGCCGCCAGATTGCCCTTCATCGAGGTGCACGTCGCCACCTCGCTGGCCGAGTGCGAAAAGCGTGACCCCAAGGGCCTGTACGCGCGGGCACGCAGCGGCCAGCTAACCGGCATGACCGGCGTCGACGCGCCCTACGAGCCACCCGACAACCCGGATCTGGTGCTCGACACCACCAATGCTGACATCGACGACCTTGCTGCGCAGGTCATCGGTCTGCTCGACGAGCGCAGCCCGCGCCGCCCGGCCTAAATTCACCGCGAGCTAATCACTTGGTCCGCCCGGTTGGCCACGCAACCATTGCTCCGTGGCAGATACAGGTACACCGCAGTGGCGTGGTTGGCTCGAGCGCGTCGGTGACGATTGGTGGGCGACGCTAGTCGCCGGGGTCATCGTCGCATTGGCGGTCGCCAACGTGCTCCCGAAGATCCCCTGGTGACCGGCGTGAGCACGGTTCGCGTCGAACCCGACGAGACATCTGCCGAAGCCGCCTTCACCAGCACCCGGCCCCTCGACTACGTACCGGGCATCCTGCTGTTGATCGGCGTCGGTGTGCTGGGCAAGTACGCCCAGATCTGGTGGAACACGCTGGCCAAACACCACCACTGGACTGTGCCCGACATCGAATACGTGTTGTGGGCCATCCTGATTGGGCTGGTCATCACCAACACCATCGGTTTGCACCCGGTGTTCCGGCCCGGCGTGCTGACCTACCAGTTCTGGCTCAAAGTCGGGATCGTCACGCTGGGCTCGCGATTCGTTCTGGGTGACATCGCCAAGCTGGGCGCCACCAGTCTGGTCCAGATCCTGGTCGACATGGCGGTCGCGGGAACCATCATCCTCGTCGCTGCACGCGCATTCGGGTTGTCGGGCAAGCTGGGCTCGCTGCTCGCGATCGGCACGTCAATCTGCGGGGTGTCGGCCATCGTGGCCGCCAAGGGCGCGATCCGGGCCCGCAACGCCGACGTCAGCTACGCCATCGCGGCGATCCTGGCATTGGGCGCGGTGGGGCTGTTCGTGTTGCCGCCGTTAGGTCACGCGATCGGGCTCAGCGACTACCAATTCGGGCTGTGGGCCGGCCTTTCGGTGGACAACACCGCCGAGACCACCGCGACGGGCTACCTGTTCTCCGATCACGCCGGCAAGATCGCCGTGCTGGTCAAGTCGACGCGCAACGCGCTGATCGGATTCGTCGTCCTCGGTTTCGCGCTGTATTGGGCCGCGCGCGGGCAGGCCGACGAGATCGCTCCCGGCGTCAGGGCCAAGGCCGCGTTCATCTGGGAGAAATTCCCGAAGTTTGTCCTCGGGTTTCTGGCTGTCTCGGCGATCGCGACCGCGCACTGGCTGACCAAGGGCCAAACAGCCAACCTCGCCAACGTGTCGAAATGGGCGTTCCTGCTGACCTTCGCCGGCGTCGGCCTCACCACCGACATTCGCCAAATCGCGCGCACCGGATGGCGCCCGCTCGTCGTCGCGATCATCGGACTGACCGTCGTCGCATCGGTCTCGCTGGGACTCGTACTGCTGACCACCAACGTATTCCATTGGGGCTTAGGGAAATAGGACCGCCCGCGACGACGCTCAGCCGACGTTGGTGCCGCCCTCCGCGATGCGGCGCACCGCATTGATGAAGACGTCGATCTCCTCGAACGTGTTGTAGAACGCAAACGACGGGCGAACCGTGGCCTCCAGGCCAAGGCGCCGCAGGATTGGCTGTGCGCAGTGATGGCCGGCACGCACTGCGATGCCTTCGGCGTTGAGTGCCTTACCGACCTCAAGCGGGTCATGTCCGGCCAGCACGAACGACAGCACGCTGGCCTTCTCGGTTGCGGTGCCTACCAGGCGAACACCGGGGATGTCGGCCAGGCGTGGGGTCGCATACTCCAGCAGCGTGTGCTCGTAGGCCGCGATGCGCTCGATGCCCAACCGCTGGACGTAACGCAGGGCCTCGCCGAGCCCGACCGCGTCGGCAATGTTGCCAGTGCCGGCCTCGAATTTGCTCGGCGGCCCCTGATACAGCGACCGTTCCAGGGTCACGTCGGCGATCATGTTGCCGCCGCCCTGCCACGGCGGCGTTTCCGCCAGGGCCTCCTCGCGCCCATAGAGCACACCGATCCCGGTGGGGCCGTAGATCTTGTGCCCGGAGAAGACAAAGAAATCGACACCGAGCTCGGAGACATCGACAGGCAGGTGCTGGATCGACTGGGCGCCGTCGATCAGCACCCTCGCGCCGTATCGGTGGCCCAACTCGACGATGTTCTCGACTGGAGTCACCGTCCCCAGCGCGTTCGAAACCTGGGTCGCGGCAACCAACTTCGTCCGCGGACCCAGCAGATCCTCAAATTCCGACATCAGCAAATTGCCTGCGTCGTCGACCGGTGCGACTTTCAGGATCGCACCTGTCTGCTGCGAAAGCAGTTGCCACGGAACGATATTGGCGTGGTGTTCTAGGTGGGTGATGAGAATCTCGTCACCGGGCACCAAATGCTTGCCACCCCAGGCATAGGCAACCAGGTTGATGGCTTCGGTGGTGCCGCGCAGGAAGATGATCTCCTCGTCCTTCGAAGCGCCGATGAATCGCCGGACCGTATCGCGGGCCTCTTCGTACGCATCGGTCGCGCGGGCCGCCAACTCGTGCGCCGCGCGGTGGATGTTGGAATTCTCGTGGGCGTAGAAGTACGACAGCCGGTCGATCACCACCTGTGGCTTCTGGGTGGTTGCGGCGTTGTCGAACCAGATCAGCGGCTTACCGTTGACCGTCTCCTTCAGGATCGGAAAGTCCGCCCGCACGGCGTTGACGTCGAACACCTCGTGCTTGTCGGGCAATTGCGGCACCGGCTCGGCCCGGGTGAGGAAGTGATAGTCCGCTTCATCGCCCACGGGCGCCACCGGAGGCGCATCAGACCAGCCCAGGTCGGCTACCGACGGCGCCTCAAGCGGCCACCCCGGCGCCGAACCGCGCGGGGCCACCGGCACAGTCGGCGCCGCCCCGGCCAGCACACCTGGCACCGTCGGCACGATGCCCTGGCTGGGTACCGCGAACGCCGTCAGGTCGGCAACGCCGGGCGGCAGGTAAGGATCTGCCACACCCGCCGTCGTCCAGGCAGCCGAGGGCGCTGCCGTCGCATCGGGGACATTGCCACGCGGGGCCACCGGCACCGTTTGCGGTGGCACACCCTCGGGTCCCGGTGACGTCGGTGCGGGGACATAGATGTCGGCGACCCCGATCAGCGGAACCGGAGCCGGGAACGGATCGGACGTACCGGCTGGGGCCTGGGCAGGCCCCTGAAAAAGGGATGCCGCGGCCGTCGTGTCGGGCACGCTGCCGCGCGGCGCGACGGGCGCCGATTGTGGTGGGCTGTCGGGTCCGGGTCGGATACTGGCCGCATACAACTGGCTGGCCAGCGCGGCAAGTTCCGCTGCGCTGATGGGCAGGTCGCTTTCGGCGTCTACCGACCGGTACTCACTTGTACTCATGGAACTGGTCCACGGCAACCTTGTCGAGCACAGCGAGCGCGTCGTCGGTGAGGACAGCCAAGGACGTGTAGAGGGTGACCAGATAGGTCGCGATCGCAGACTGGTTGATTCCGGTGAACCGCACCGACAGCCCCGGCGCCTGCTCGCCCACCAGACCAGGCTGGAACAGACCCACCACGCCCTGGCGTTCCTCGCCGGTGCGCACCAGGATGAACTTGGTCTTGCCCTTTTGCAGCGGCACCTTGTCCGAGGGAATCAGCGGAATGCCACGCCAGGTGATGAACTGCGCACCGAACAGGCTCACGACTACTGGCGGCACGCCACGGTAGGTGGCCTCGCGGCCGAACGCCGCGATGCCCTGCGGGTGGGTCAGGAAAAAGCTCGGCGTCTTCCACACCTTGGTGATCAGCGCGTCGAGGTCGTCCGGCGTAGGAGCCCCGGCCAGCGTCTGGATCGTCTGTTCCGGAGTCACCTGGGCAAGCAACCCGTACTCGGGGCTGTTGACCAGTTCGGACTCTTGGCGTTCCTTGATCGTCTCGATGGTCAGCCGCAGCTGCTGCGCGACCTGATCGTGCGGACTCGAGTACAGGTCGGACACCCGGGTGTGGATATCGAGCAGTGTCGAAATCGTGCGCAGCGTGTACTCGCGCGGACTGGTCTCATAGTCGACATAGGTCTCCGGCAGCGGGTCCTCGGTGCCGGCACCTTCTTCAGCCTTGACTGCGACCTGGTCGGGATTGACCACGCGGTTCACCCGGTAGATACCCGCTTCCACCGGCACCCAGCTGAGCAGATGCAACAACCAACGCGGTGTGATCGTCGAGAGCTGCGGAACGGTCTTCGTCGCGTTGGCAAGCTGCCTGGCAGCGAGATCGCCAAGGGCCTGAGACTCATTTTGAGCCGATGTCATTGGTGGTCCTTCCGTCTTGGTCGAGTGCTGCGGAATCCGGGCAGTCCCATGATCGCCCCGCGAGCACGCCCGCGCGCGCCGAGCCTACGCAACTGTAAATCTTGGCCGAAAGGGTTTAAAGACGATGTGAGCCAAATCGACGGATCTGACCCGACGAACTCATGTCCCCCAACTCATGTCCTATAGTGGGGCTATGCAACAGGCCATGCAGCCGCGCTTTGTCCTTACGCGCCGCCTTGTCGTGGAATGTTGTTGTTGTCGTGGCTGTTGATTTCTGACGCCGTCTAAAGCTCTCAGCAATCGTCGCGCTCTCCCCCGCAAGTGGGCGGTCACCAATCCGCCCGGCGGCCGCAAGGTGCGCGCAACTCGAAAAAAGCCTTTCAGGAAGATCAACCACCGATGACCGTGTTATCCACACGCAACCGCGCGTTGGCGCAGGTGGCGACCCGCCGGCGCATTCTGGTGCGGCCGGCCACCGAAGTCACGCGCATGACGCGCTATCGAGGCGGTACCTACTCACACACCGTCGACATGATCGTGTTCACCGACGGCACCTGCGCGCGCACCGATCTGATCCGGCTCAACCCCAACCTGCATGCCTACTCGCTGGATTTCACGGGCATCGCACCGCACCACCCGTCGCCGTACCGCCTGGGAACCTGGTCTGCACTGCCACACTTGAGCACCTGCGGGTGCGAAGCGGAGGTGGACTGGATCCTGCGCCACTCTTTCCCGATGCGCCCCACCACCGAACTCAGCCGACAGCTTCGCCAAGCCGGCTACCCGCTGGGACCGGCCAACATCAGCGAGCACGAAGCGATTGCCGGAACCCAGGCCGCGATCTGGTATCTGACCAACGGCCTGGCTCTCGACACCCGGTCCCTGAACGTACCCGTCGCCATACACCGAGCACCGGGACCGGTGCTCACCTTCGAATTCGACGGCGAACCACAACTCGGCGGCTACTCCGTGTGGGCGACATCCGACGCCCCCGTCGACCTGAAGCTGCAAAAGTCGGCCAATGGCGTTGTCTGGCAAGATATTTCCGGCTCACAACTGTCCGCACCGGCCGGCAGGGGCCGCCACCAACGCACACTGGGCGTCGGTAGCACGCTCTCGGCCAGCAGCCACGGCGGCGGCGGACGCGGCTACCGGTACTACCGGCTGATCGCAACGGCAGAAAGCGGCGTACCAGAAGTCGGACACGTGCGCTTCTGGCTGACGGGTGCTCGCCACTACCGCAACGCCGACCGAGTCGTACACCTCTACACCTACCTACTCACCGAAGCGCGCAAGGCCCTCCACGAAGCCGCCGAACCCGGATTAGTCGACGCCCAAGCCACCGCCGAATCCGAACTGGTGGGCCCGTTCCAAGTACGTATCCCCTTGCGGCTCAACGCCACCGACGGTCACGCGGTCGTCGACGCCGACGGATTCCCTATCGGCGGCATGATCCAACCGGGAACAGACTTCTACCTACGCCGCCCACCGGGCAGCTCAGCGGCAACACTGACCGCAACCACCCCGGACAACCTCACCGGACGAGTGCTGACCGGGGTTGCGATGGAGGGGGCGGCGCAGCGGCTCACGCCCGTTGCGCTAGCGATACCCACCGACCTGGCCATAGAGTTCGACATTAGCTGGGAGGCCGACGAGGCCTGAGCCGACATCGTTGGAGAAGGCAAATGAGCATTGCCGAGAACATCACGCAACTGATCGGACGCACGCCGCTGGTCCGGCTGCGCCGGGTCACCGACGGCGCCGTGGCCGACGTCGTGGCCAAGCTGGAATCCTTCAATCCGGCGGGCAGTGTGAAGGACCGCATCGGGGTAGCCATGATCGACGCGGCCGAGAAAGCGGGCCTGATCAAGCCGGACACGATCATCCTGGAGCCGACGAGCGGGAACACCGGCATCGCGCTGGCAATGGTGGCCGCCGCACGCGGCTATAAGTGCGTGCTGACCATGCCCGACACGATGAGCATCGAGCGGCGGATGCTGCTGCGCGCGTACGGTGCCGAGCTCATCCTCACTCCCGGTGCCGAGGGCATGCCGGGCGCCATCGCCCAGGCCGAGGAATTGGCCAAAACCGACGACCGGTATTTCATACCGCAGCAATTCGAAAACCCGGCCAACCCTGCCGTGCACGCCGTCACCACCGCGGAGGAGGTGTGGCACGACACCGACGGCAAGGTCGACATCTTCGTATCCGGCATCGGAACCGGCGGCACCATCACCGGAGTCGCCCAGGTCATCAAGGAACGCAAGCCATCGGCGCAGTTCGTCGCGGTGGAGCCCGCAGCGTCGCCGGTGCTGTCCGGCGGCCAAAAGGGACCGCATCCGATCCAGGGCATCGGCGCCGGGTTCATCCCACCGGTGCTTGACCTGGGCTTGGTCGACGAGATCATCACTGTCGAAAACGACGACGCGCTCAACCTGGCCCGGCGGCTGGCCACCGAAGAGGGGCTGCTGGTCGGCATCTCCTCGGGCGCGGCCGTTTGGGCCGCCCTGGAGGTGGCCCGCCGGCCGGAGAACGCCGGAAAGCTCATCGTCGTTGTGCTCCCCGACTTCGGCGAGCGGTATCTGAGCACGGTGCTGTTCGCAGACCTGGGTGACTAGCATGCTGGCGGCGATACGGCGCGACATTCAGGCGGCCAGACAGCGAGATCCGGCCAGGCCCACGGTGCTGGAGGTCATCTTCTGCTATCCGGGCGTGCATGCGATATGGGGCCATCGGATCAGCCACTGGGTGTGGCAACGTGGCGCGAGATTGGCCGCCCGCGCGCTCGCGGAACTCACCCGCATCCTCACCGGGGTCGAGATCCACCCCGGTGCCGTGCTGGGCGCCGGCTTGTTCATTGACCACGCGACCGGCGTGGTGATCGGGGAAACTGCCGAAGTGGGCGACGACGTCACGATCTTCCACGGCGTCACCCTCGGCGGCACCGGCCGAGAGACCGGTAAACGCCACCCCACCGTCGGAGACCGCGTGACCATCGGGGCCGGAGCCAAGATCCTCGGCCCGATCAAAATCGGCGACGATAGCCGGATCGGCGCCAACGCCGTCGTGGTCAAAGAGGTCCCGGCAAGCGCTGTGGTCGTCGGGGTTCCCGGACAGATCATCGGCCGTAGCCACCCCGGCCCGGGCGGCCCGGATGACTCGATGCTGCCCGATCTCGTCGGTGTCAGCCTGCAGTCCCTGCTCACCCGGGTGGCCAGGCTGGAGGGCCAGGGCGACGGCCGACAGGCTGAACGCGTCATCCGGCCGCCCGAAGCCGGGGTGTGGCACGGCGAGGACTTCTCCATCTGAAGGGCCGCCATCCCGAGCCGCACTTCAAATGCTCTTCAAGGTGCGTTCATCTCGATCGGCGTTACGGTGACCTGACGCACCAAGTCACGGATGGAGATTGTGATGAGCGACGCCCGTGTGCCACGGATCCCGGCCGCAATGTCCTCACCGACTCTCAATCGCGGGGTCGGTTTCACTCATGAGCAGCGGCGAGGGCTGGGGCTGACCGGGCGGCTGCCGTCCGCCGTGCTCACGCTCGAGGAACAGGCCGACCGGGTGTGGCGTCAGTTGCAAAGCATGGCCACCGATCTGGGTCGTAATCTGCACCTCGAGCAGCTGCATTACCGTCACGAACTGCTGTACTTCAAGGTGCTGGCCGATCATCTGCCGGAACTGATGCCGGTGGTGTACACGCCCACCGTCGGAGAAGCCATCCAACGCTTCTCCGACGAATACCGTGGGCAACGCGGACTGTTTCTGAGCATCGACGAACCCGACGAGATTGCCGAAGCGTTCGAAACCTTCGGGCTCGGATCAGACGATGTCGACCTGATCGTATGCACCGACGCCGAAGCGATCCTGGGCATCGGTGACTGGGGTGTGGGTGGAATCCAAATCGCGGTCGGCAAGTTAGCGCTCTACACCGCCGGCGGCGGGATCGATCCCCGTCGATGCATCGCCGTGTCACTCGACGTCGGCACCGATAACGAACAGCTGCTGCAGGACCCGTTCTATCTGGGCAATCGCCACGCCCGGCGCCGGGGCGACGAATACGACGAGTTCATCAAGTCCTACATCGAGGCCGCCCACCGGCTTTTTCCGCGCGCGATCCTGCATTTCGAAGACTTCGGGCCGATCAACGCGCGGAAGATTCTGCAGACCTACGGAGACGACTACTGCGTGTTCAACGACGACGTGCAGGGCACCGGCGCGGTGGTGGTCGCCGCCGTGCACGGTGGATCGCATTTCACCGGCGTCCCGCTGCGCGACCAGAAAACAATTGTCTTCGGAGCCGGGACAGCCGGGATCGGTGTCGCCGATCAGATCCGCGACGCAATGGTGGACGACGGCGCCACTGTCGAGCAGGCCGAATCGCAGATCTGGGCGATCGACAGGCAGGGCCTGCTGTTCGACGACATGGACGACCTGCGCGATTTCCAGGTGCCCTACGCCAAGAACCGGCAGCAGCTGGGGGTGGCCGACGGGGAGCAGGTCGGACTGGTCGACGCGATCAAGCTGGCGTCGCCGACCCTGCTCCTCGGCTCGTCGACGGTGTTTGGCGCGTTCACCCAGGAGGTAGTGCAGGCGATGACGGCGTCCTGCGAACGCCCGATGATCTTCCCGCTGTCCAACCCGACCTCACGCATGGAAGCCATGCCGGCCGATGTGCTGGAGTGGTCGAACGGCAGGGCGCTGGTTACGACCGGCACCCCGGTCGCCCCCGTGGAATACAACGGGGTCAGCTACACGATCGGCCAAGCCAACAACGTGCTGGTGTTTCCTGGGCTTGGGCTGGGTATGATCGTGGCCGGCGCCCGGCTGCTAACCCCGGGCATGCTGCACGCCTCAGCGAAAGCTATTGCACGACAGGCTAGTCCGACAAATTCCGGAGATTCCCTGTTGCCGGATATGCAGAACTTGTGCGCCGTGTCGGTGGCCGTCGCCGAGGCCGTCTATGACGCTGCCGTCGCCGACGGGGTGGCCACCAAGACCCATGACGACGTCGGGCAAGCCGTCCGCGACACCATGTGGCGGCCGGCTTATGACTGAGCGGGGCTAGCCGGGTCATTGGGGTGTGGGGTCAGTGGCGTGACCTCATCGGTGCGCCACACTCGCAGTGGCATCGAGGCGAGCACCTGCTCGAGTTGGTGCCCGTCGTCGGCGGCGAAAAGTCCGAGGGTGCGCCATTCGCCGGGCTGCAGGGGCGGACGCCACAATCGCAGCAGGTGGCCCTGCTGAGCCAGCTCGCGGGAATGCGCGGCCTCCCGGGCCCGGACCTCGTCGACGGCTTCGGGCGGGGTTCCGTCCGGAACGTGCGTGGTCATAGTGACCAGGAATTCCATGAATACTCCTCGAAATACATTGTGCTAAAAGCAGATTCACGATGTCACGGGTGCCCGGTCGGGAAATGCTCCTCCAGGAACGGCGTCCGTTCGCACGGTAGTCTGCTCGCAGTATCCCCGCGATGCCAGGGATACCGAAAGAGAACCCGAGGAGGCCTCCATTGACCGCCGATCAGAAAGTCGCGATCATCACCGGCGCCTCGCAGGGCATGGGGGCCGCCCTGGTTGACGCCTACCGCGGGCTCAACTACGCGGTGGTGGCGAACTCCCGATCGATCGCCCCCACCGATGACCCGGGCGTTGCCACCGTCGCCGGTGACATTGCCGAACCCGCGACCGCCGACCGCATTGTGACCACCGCAGTCGAGCGATTCGGGCGGGTGGACACGCTGATCAACAACGCCGGCGTTTTTGTGCCCAAGCCGTTCACCGAGTACACAGTGGCGGATTACGAGTTCGTCACCGCTGTAAATCTGACCGGGTTTTTTCACATCACCCAGCGCGTCATCGCCCGCATGCTGGCCCAGGGCGACGGCGGGCACGTGCTCAACGTGACCACCGCCCTGGTCGAACAGCCCAATTCGAAGGTTCCCGCCGGGTTGGCCGCCCTGACCAAAGGAGGGCTAGCGGCGGTAACCAAATCGTTGGCGATTGAATACGCGCACAACGGAATCCGCGTCAATGCCATCTCCCCCGGCAACATCAGCACCCCGATGCACGCCGACGATGATTCGGCCGCCCTCGCAGCCATGCATCCGCTGGGGCGGATGGGCTCCATGGCCGACATCGTGGAGGGAGCTCTCTACCTCGAGAAGGCGACCTTCGTCACCGGCGAGTTCCTGCACATCGACGGCGGACAAAGCGCCGGGCACTGAGAGGTAGTACCTCTCCCCGGAGAGGACTCGAAGCTCCAACCCTTCGGGCAGCTGAGCACACTTGTTGATAGTTGCTGTCAATTGCCGTTATCCATTGTCCCACAACCGGATTGGAGGTCTGAGCGATGGGTCGGCGCCGCCCGTCACGGAAGCTAGCGATCAGCTGTCCAAAAACGATCGACTTGTGTAGGGCGGAAATCACGGACGTAGCGCTGATTTACCCGCGGGTCCTACTGAACGGTGGACCCCGGCACGGGATACGGGGGTGGGCTGGTCGGGTTGGTGGGGCACCACGGGTTGAGCGGCACGTCCAGGCACGGATTGGGCATGCTCGGCTGCGGGGGCAGCGGCATCATTTGGACCGCCGTCTGGCGCGGGTAGTTACTGACCACGGTGCTTGGGCAGTTGCCGAGAAACTCCGAGTCGCAGGCGACCTGCAGACTGAGGATGCTGATGATCCCTCTGCCCTTGTCCGGGATTCCGCAGATGCTGTGGGGGAAGTACTGGATGAACAGCGGGTCGCTCGTGACCCGTGGGCGGCCCTCAAAGAGCTTGGCATTTATGGCCGTGCCCGAGGGGGCGACGTTGCCGTGCCAGCAGTTGCCGGGATACGCGAGGTTTGAGATCTCCGCGAGGTCGACGTTACTCGGGTTGCCAAAGAAGCCGTTGTGGCTCAGCGTGTTGTTCTCGATCTCGTTGCCGTAGTTGTTGAAGTAGCAGAACGACCTCAGGCCGACGCCGCCCTTGCAGTGGGCGATCGGCGGCGGCTTCGCGGTGTCGACCTCGGGGGCCAGCAGCACGCCCCACGCGCCGTTGTCGTGGATGTCGTTGTCAGCGACGGTGTCGAACCGGCCTCCGGAGATAATAATGCCGGTTCCCACCGGACTGAAGCCGGCGAGGCCGGGGCTGGTGGGCACGTTTGGGTTGTTGTTGTCGTGTATCGAGTTGTGCGTGAGCACCCAGCACGAACGGGTCCCGGTCGGACCGGTCTGGTTACCGGGGCAGCGGCCGGACTGGGGCGACGGTTGGTCGTCGTTGTTCTGGCTGTTGGTGGCGAACCCCGTGTGGTTGTGGTCGAACTCGGAGTTCTGGATGATCAGGTGGCCGCCGGAGTTGGTTCCCGAGTATCCCTCGGCCGAGTTCTGGCCGTGGGCGTGGTCGAGGATCGCGTTGCAGTCCGGGCAGGCTCCGATGTAGAACGCGGCGTCGCCCATGTTGTTCGCGTACACCTGCGTGAACAGCCCCGGCCCGAAGGTGTTGGAGGCGTAGATCCCGTACTGGGCGAGCGGCTGGTTGTCGCCGGCGAAGTAGCTCGAGGTGGCCGACAGGAACGCACCGCGCCAGCTTCCGATCTGCTGGGTGCCGCTCGAGCCGCCGCCGTCGAACCAGATCTCATCGCCGGGGGTGTCAGCGCCCGAGAGGAAGTTGCAGGCGGTCAGGTTCTCGACGCTGACACCGGACGCCTTGAACACGATCAGGCCGTTTCGCCCCGCCGGCGCGCCGGCGGGACCGAGCGGGCCGACGTCCTGGTCGGCCGTCGCGGAGCTGCACTGAGGCGCTCCCGGCTTGGTGCCGTCGAGCACGACCCCGTTGCGGTCCATGCCGCGGATGTGGATGCCGGGCGTGGTCACGAGCACGGCTGCCCCCGCCGTGTCGTCGCCGACGGCCCCGGGAGGAACGCGATTGCCGGTCTCGTGGTAGTCGCCCAGCCCGATTAGCACCCAGTCCCCGGGCCGGGCGGCGTCGACCGCTGCCTGGATGCTCGAGTACTGCCCGGGAATCCCTAGATAGCTGCCTACGCGCAGGACTGCGGGGGCGAGCGGGGCAGCATGCGCCACGCACACGCCCCCCGCGACAAGCACGCACACGCCCCCCGCGACAAGCACGCGCCGCCACCGCCACAGCGGCGCCCGCGAAATCCGGCCACGAGGACCTTCCAGCGCCGGCAACACCGAGAACTGGCCGTTCCACCTCAGCAAGGACGGCGACCGCCCATTGCGGAAGAGCAGCTGCGAGGCCGGCATGGCACGTAACGACCTCATCCTGACCAACGGCACTATCCTCGTCGCCTACCCCGGTCTCGAGACCATGTCCGACGTCGACGGGTGCGCCAAGAAGCTCGCAGCGGCCGGCATGCCATCCTCATCTGTTTGGAGTGCGCCTACGGCACTCAAGTCACATCAACAACACTGATTTACCGCTGTCACATCCAGAACACGGTGGGGTAAATGTTTGAGCTCGAGCGCGGCCGCGACGATCCGTTTCGCCCAACTGTTATGGCCGTGTGGACGAATCGGACATTTCGGCCCGCGGCTCCGAACAAGCCTTGATGGGTTCATGGTCAAGTTGCGCAACACGTCGTGCGGCGATGTTCTCCCGCGTGAATTCCCAGGTGGCCACGACCACCACGCGGCCGACGCCCCGGTTCATTTGGCCCGATCGAATCGAAACGCCTTTTATTTTTGCCGATTTTTTTGGCCTGCTGATTCAATTCCTCCCACAACCGGATTGGCGGCTTGACGGTCGCCGCTGATTGTTGCTCCTG
>DATMMZ010000191.1:0-35923 GCA_035569455.1 Mycobacterium sp.
GAGCCCGTTGGGCCCGCTGCCGACGACGGTGACGTCCACCATCCGATTACATCCGACTACGCTGGCCGCGTGAACCTGCCTGTTGTGTTAATCGCCGACAAACTCGCCCAATCAACCGTTGCCGCCCTGGGAGACCAGGTCGAGGTGCGCTGGGTAGACGGTCCCGATCGGGAGAAGCTGCTGGCCGCGGTGCCCGAGGCCGACGCCTTGCTGGTGCGGTCGGCAACCACCGTCGACGCGGACGTGCTGGCGGCCGCCCCCAAGCTGAAAATCGTCGCCCGTGCCGGGGTCGGGCTCGACAACGTCGACGTGGACGCGGCCACCGAGCGCGGCGTACTCGTGGTCAATGCCCCGACATCGAACATTCATAGCGCCGCCGAGCACGCATTGGCGCTGTTGCTGGCCGCATCCCGCCAGATTCCCGCGGCCGACGCCTCGCTGCGTGAGCACACCTGGAAGCGGTCATCGTTCTCGGGCACTGAGATCTTCGGCAAGACCGTCGGCGTGGTGGGGCTGGGCCGGATCGGCCAGTTGGTCGCGCAGCGGTTGGCCGCCTTCGGTGCCCACATCGTGGCCTATGACCCGTATGTGGCGGCGGCCCGGGCCGCGCAGCTGGGCATCGAATTGCTATCCCTCGACGAACTGTTGACCCGCGCCGACTTCATCTCGGTGCATCTGCCCAAGACGCCCGAGACGGCAGGCCTGATCGACAAGGAGGCGCTGGCAAAGACCAAGCCGGGCGTCATCATCGTCAACGCCGCACGTGGCGGTCTGGTGAACGAGGCGGCGCTGGCCGAGGCGATCAGCAGCGGACACGTGCGGGGCGCCGGTATCGACGTGTTCGCCACCGAACCGTGCACCGACAGCCCGTTGTTCGAGCTGTCACAGGTGGTGGTCACACCGCATTTGGGGGCGTCCACGGCCGAGGCGCAGGACCGGGCCGGCACCGACGTTGCGGAGAGCGTACGGCTGGCCCTGGCGGGGGAGTTCGTTCCAGACGCGGTCAACGTCGGCGGCGGCGTCGTCAACGAAGAGGTCGCGCCCTGGCTGGACCTGGTGCGCAAGCTCGGGGTGCTGGTTGCCGCGCTGTCGGGGGAATTGCCGGTGTCGTTGTCGGTGCAAGTGCGCGGCGAGCTGGCTGCCGAGGACGTGCAGGTGCTGCGGCTTTCGGCTCTGCGCGGCCTGTTCTCGGCGGTGATCGAGGATCAGGTGACGTTTGTCAACGCGCCGGCACTGGCCGCTGAACGCGGTGTTTCCGCTGAGATCACCACCGCTTCGGAAAGCCCCAACCATCGCAGCGTCGTCGATGTTCGGGCGGTCGCCGCCGACGGCTCGGTTGTCAACGTCGCCGGCACACTGTCCGGGCCGCAATTGGTGGAAAAGATCGTGCAGATCAACGGCCGCAACTTCGACCTGCGCGCGCAGGGTACGAACTTGGTGATCAACTACATCGACCAGCCCGGAGCCCTGGGCAAGATCGGCACCCTGCTGGGCGCTGCCGGGGTGAACATCCAAGCCGCGCAGCTGTCCGAGGACGCCGAGGGCCCCAGCGCCACGATTCTGCTGCGGTTGGACCAAGACGTGCCCGTCGATGTCCGGTCGGCGATCGGGACCGCCGTTGATGCCAACAAGCTGGAAGTGGTTGATCTGTCGTGAAGCTGGCGATCGTCGGCGGCGACGGGATCGGCCCGGAGGTGGTGGCCGAGGCGGTCAAAGTCCTTGACGCCGTTGTGCCGGGTATAGACAAGACCAGTTACGACCTGGGGGCCCGGCGTTTCCACGCCACCGGCGATTTATTGCCGGACTCGGTGCTCGCCGAACTGCGGGAGCATGACGCCATCCTGCTTGGGGCGGTCGGTGATCCGTCAGTCCCCAGTGGCGTGCTGGAGCGAGGCCTGTTGTTGCGCCTGCGCTTCGAGCTCGATCACCACGTCAACCTGCGACCGGCGCGGCTGTATCCAGGCGTCAGCAGTCCGCTCGCGGGAAACCCCGAGGTCGACTTCGTGGTGGTGCGCGAGGGGACAGAAGGTCCCTACGCCGGTACCGGTGGCGCGATCCGCGTCGGAACACCCAACGAGATAGCCACGGAGGTCAGCCTGAACACCGCGTTCGGCGTGCGCCGAGTGGTGAAGTACGCATTCGAGCGGGCCCGGCAGCGTCGCAAGCATTTGACGCTGGTGCACAAGACCAACGTGCTGAACTTCGCCGGGAAACTGTGGTCGCGGATCGTGGCGGAGGTCGGCGAAGAATATCCCGACGTCGAGGTGGCTTACCAACATGTCGACGCTGCGACCATCTTCCTGGTCACCGACCCCGGTCGCTTCGATGTGATTGTCACCGACAACCTGTTCGGCGACATCATTACCGACTTGGCGGCGTCGGTGTGCGGCGGTATTGGCTTGGCCGCCAGTGGGAATATCGATGCCACCCGGACCAATCCTTCGATGTTCGAGCCGGTGCATGGCAGTGCGCCGGATATCGCCGGTCAGGGGATCGCCGATCCGACCGCGGCGATCATGTCGGTGGCGCTGCTGCTTGCCCACCTCGGCGAGGACGATGCCGCCGTTCGGGTGGACCGGGCGGTCGAGACGTATCTGGCGACTCGCGGGAGCGAGCGGCGTTCTACCAGCGAAGTCGGCGATCGGATCGCGGCCGCTCTTTAGCTTCGAGGCCGGGCGGGACCAAGCGGACCGGCACCAACGGCACCGCCGCCAGCGGGAACAATCCGCACAGCGCCCACGCCCGCGGGTAGGCGGCCGCGGCGATCAATGCACCGAACAGCGGGGGCGCGGCGGCGGCTATCAGCCGCTGTGTGGTGTTCTGGACGCCCAGCGCCCGCCCGCTCCAGAATGGCCCGGCGAATTCGGTGATCGCGGTTGCCTCCAATCCATTGTCGAGCACCGCGAATACGGACACAGCGATCATGAGCGGCACCTCGGAAGACCAACCGTGGTGGTTATCGACGAACGCGAGCAGGAACAGGGCCGAAGCGGTGGTGATGGCGATGATGCGGACCGGACGCATTCGTGAGCCGACGCGGTCGGACCACCGGCCGACCATGATGCGGCCCGCCGCGCCGAGCAGCTGGGAGATGGTCACCATGCCGCCCGCGGCCGCGACCGACCAACCATGGTCGTCCATCAGCCAGACCAGCATGAATGTCACCGTCACCGCCTGCGGCATCATCAGCAGGCCGCCTACCGCGTGGATCCGCCACAACGTGTACGACCCGCGATACGGGTTGGCCAATTCCTGCGCGGTGGCTGTCTTCCGGGACTTCCGCGGCGGGTTGGTGATTCCGATCGCACTGGCTAGTGCCGCCACCGCGCACACCACCGCCGGAAACATCAGCCCCGCGCGCGGGCCGCGTTCAGCGAGCTCTGGGATTACCAGCGCGCCGACGGCGATCCCAAGTGGTTGTGCGGTCTGGCGGATGCCCATAGCCAGGCCGCGCTGGTGCGGCGGGAACCAGCCGGACACCAGCCGGCCACCGGCGGTGTTGCAACTGGCGGCGGCCATCCCACCGAGGAACAAATAGACACTGGTCCATACCGGCGAATCGACCGATGCGGCGGCGTAGGTTGCCGCCGCGGTGAGTGCCGAGCCGGCGGTTAGCACGATTCGCTCGCCGACGCGGTCGAGTACGTAGCCCCACAGGACCAGCGTGGCGACCATGCCCCAACTGGGCATCGACGACAACAGACTCGCCTCGGTCAACGACATTCCGCGAGCGGCCAGCGCAGGGATCAAGAAAGCAATGCCATTAATGAAGAGGAAGGAACTCGCCGTTACCCATACCGAGATGATCATGACCGACCAGCGCCGGCGGGCGCTGATTTGGCCCGCAGTGTTCGGGTCAGCCGGCATTCGCTCATGCTGGCACACGCGTCTGAGACTGATCCCTTGCTTCTTGGGCGGACGGCCCGCAGCGCTCGGCTGCGCCGCGGTCGCGACCGTCACGGGACTCAACGGTGACGGCCCGTAGCGCTCGGCTGCGCCGCGCTCGCGACCGTCACGGGGCTCAACGGTGACGGCCCGCAGCGCCCGGCTGCGCCGCGCTCGCGACCGTCACTAGGCTCAAGCGAATGCGCCTTGGTCGAATCGCCAGCCCAGACGGCGTCGCCTTTGTCAGTATCGACGGTGAGATAGACGATCCCGGGGGGATGACTGCCCGTGAAATCGCCGAGCACCCGTTCGGCACCCCGACCTTCACTGGACGCTCGTGGCCGCTGGCCGATGTGCGACTGCTGGCTCCGATACTCGCCAGCAAGGTGGTGTGTGTCGGCAAGAACTACGCCGACCACATCGCTGAGATGGGCGGCAAAACGGGCCCAGCGCCGGCGGATCCGGTGATATTCCTTAAGCCCAATACCGCGATAATCGGACCGGATGTGCCGATTCGGTTGCCCGCCAACGCATCACCCGTGCACTTCGAGGGTGAGCTGGTGATAGTGGTGGGCCGGCCGTGCAAAGACGTCCCGGCTGCCGAAGCCGCGGACAGCATCCTTGGTTACACCATTGGCAACGACGTGTCGGCGCGCGATCAACAGCAGGCCGATGGCCAATGGACTCGGGCGAAAGGTCACGACACTTTCTGTCCGGTTGGGCCGTGGATCGTCACGGACGTTGACCCGGCCGATCTCGAACTGCGCACCGAGGTCAACGGCATAGTCAAACAACACAGCCGCACCTCGCTGATGATCCACGACGTGGGTGCCATCGTGGAATGGATCTCGGCGGTAATGACATTGCTGCCCGGTGATCTCATCTTCACCGGAACCCCGGCTGGGGTGGGTCCCATCGAGGACGGCGACACCGTCTCCATCACCGTGCAGGGAATCGGCAGCCTCACCAATCCCGTAATCCGCAAAGGAAAGTCGTGACTTCAGCAGCCCCGGTGCGGGTCCGGTTCTGCCCGTCGCCCACCGGCACTCCCCATGTCGGAATGGTCCGCACCGCGCTGTTTAACTGGGCCTACGCCCGGCACACCGGCGGCACCTTCGTCTTCCGCATCGAGGACACCGACGCCGAGCGCGACAGCGAGGAAAGCTATCTGGCGCTGCTCGATGCACTGCGCTGGCTTGGGCTCGACTGGGACGAGGGGCCCGAGGTCGGCGGACCCTACGGCCCGTACCGGCAGTCGCAGCGCACCGACATCTACCGCGACGTGGTGAACCGGCTGCTCGCGGCGGGCGAGGCCTACCATGCCTTTTCGACGCCGGAGGAGGTCGAGGCCCGCCATGTCGCCGCGGGCCGCAACCCGAAGCTAGGCTATGACAACTTCGACCGCGATCTGACCGAGGCGCAGCGCTCGGCATACCTGGCCGAGGGCCGCAAGCCAGTGGTACGGCTGCGGATGCCCGACGAAGATCTCAGCTGGGATGACCTGGTGCGCGGGACGACCACATTCGCGGCGGGCAGCGTGCCCGATTTCGCGTTGAGCCGCGCGAACGGAGATCCGTTGTATACCTTGGTCAACCCGTGCGACGACGCGCTGATGAAGATAACGCATGTGCTGCGCGGCGAGGATCTGTTGCCGTCGACTCCCCGCCAGCTGGCGCTGTATCAGGCGCTGATCCGCATCGGGGTGGCCGAACGTATTCCCGAATTCGCGCACCTCCCAACGGTATTGGGGGAAGGAACCAAGAAACTCTCGAAGCGCGACCCGCAGTCGAATCTGTTCACCCACCGCGACCGGGGCTTCATCCCCGAAGGGCTGCTGAATTATCTTGCGTTGCTCGGCTGGGCGATCGCCGACGATCACGACCTGTTCAGTCTCGATGAGATGGTGGCCGCGTTCGACGTCGTCGACGTCAACTCCAATCCGGCCCGGTTCGACCAGAAGAAGGCCGACGCGCTCAACGCCGAGCACATCCGGATGCTCGACGCGGACGACTTCACCGGCCGGCTGGGCGACTACTTCAACACACACGGTCATCACCTTGAGCTAGACGAAACCGGATTCGCCGCGGCCGCCCATCTGGTGCAGACCCGCATCGTGGTGCTCGGTGACGCGTGGGACCTGCTGAAGTTCCTCAACGACGACGAGTACGCCATCGACCCCAAGGCCGCCGCCAAGGAGCTGGGCGCGGACGCCGGACCGGTGCTCGACGCCGCTCTGGCCGCTCTGGACGGCGTGGCGGACTGGACCACGGCGAGCATCGAGGACGTCCTCAAGGACGCGCTCATCGAGGATCTCGCCCTCAAACCGCGCAAGGCATTCGGGCCGATCCGGGTTGCCGCCACGGGGACGACGGTCAGCCCGCCTTTGTTCGAATCGCTGGAGCTGCTCGGCCGCGACCGCAGCCTGCGGCGGCTGCGGGCCGCGCGCGACGGTGCGGCCTGATTCTTTGGTAGTCTGCACGTCGGCCGACAACGGCTGGCGGCGGCGGTCTCGGGACGCTAGTAATAGCCCGTAGAACTCGCTCTGACCAGCGGTTTTAGGCAGCCAATGGGGTATGGTGTAATTGGCAACACAGCTGATTCTGGTTCAGCCATTCTAGGTTCGAGTCCTGGTACCCCAGCAAAGTCGGTCCACTGCAAGCGATTAGGTGGGCATATCGGGGTGAGATATGCTGACAGCTCGGATCGGTTCTGGCCCCGTCGTCTAGCGGCCTAGGACGCCGCCCTCTCACGGCGGTAGCGTGGGTTCGAATCCCATCGGGGCTACAAACTAAAACTGCAGTTACTGGCCGGTCCCCAGTGCGGCCGGTGCGGTGGATCCTCCCACCGGCATGGCCGGCAACCCGAGCTTGCGGTGATCCCACGAGCGCGCGCGCCGGGCGACGATGCGCACGCAGACCCGTTTGTTCATCATCTGCTCGATGACGGGCTTCATCTCGTCGCTGTAGGGGCCCGTGTAGCGCTCGAACACGCTGACCCCGACCCGGTGCGAGACATCGGGATCGTCGACGATCTCCGCGACGCCTTCGAAGGACACCCCGCGCAGCGTGTCATAGGTGTCGCCGCCCTCGATCAGGAAGCTCACCCGCGGGTCCCGTTTGACGTTGACCGCCTTCTGTGACTTGGCCTTGGTCTCCAGCCAGATTTCACCGTCGAGCACGGCGTACCACATCGCGGTCAAGTGCGGCTGGCCGTCGGGGCCGACGGTGGCCAGCGTCCCGGTGCGGCTCTTGACGACGAAATCGGCGATCGCATCCTCGGACATGACGATGCTCGCCCGCTGATTGGTTCCCATGGCGTCAGTCTGTCAGGCCGTCTGACTTGAGACTGCACCGGTGGCTTTCAGAATCGACACAGATTTAAAGGCGTCGCATAAGTTCGTCGGCCGCGGACACTAGGTCGGCGGCCCAACGCCCCCCGGGGCGCCGGCCCATGCGGTCGATCGGGCCGGACACCGAGATCGCCGCCACGACGACACCACGGCCGTCACGCACGGGCACCGACACGCTCGCGACCCCTGGCTCTCGCTCGGCCACGCTTTGCGCCCAACCGCGCCGGCGCACTTCGGCCAGCACGCGGTCGGTGAATTTCGCGGTCGATAGCACGGCTTCTCGGGTGGCGGCGTCGCTGTAGGCCAATAGCACTTTGGCCCCCGAACCCGCCGTCATCGGCAACCTCGCTCCGACTGGAACCGTATCGCGAAGGCCCGCAGCCGGTTCCAGTGCGGCCACGCAGACCCGCGAAGTGCCCTCGCGGCGGTACAGCTGCACGCTCTCGCCGGTGGTTTCGCGCAACGCGGGCAGCACCGCCGCGCTCGCGGCCAGCAGCGGATCGTTGACGTAGGCCGCCAGTTCACTGACCGCGGGACCGAGCCGCCAACGGCCTTCGTTGTCGCGCGCGAGCAAGCGATGGACCTCCAGGGCGGCCGCCAGACGATACGTAGTGGCCCTGGGCAAGCCGGTTCGCTCACACAGTTCGGCTAACCCGCAGGGAGATTCCGCGATCGTATTCAGCAGGTTCACGGCTTTGTCGAGGACGCCGATGCCGCTATGCTGTCTCATAAAGAGATACTAGCGTCTCGCATTCTGAGATTACAGCCCAGATCGATCGGCGAGCCGCGAATGACCGAATCGAGGCACCTTCGAGATGGACAAGACAGCCGAAAGGCCGCGCACGCTGGCCGAGAAAGTTTGGGGCGACCATGTTGTGGTCTCCGGTGAAGGCAGCGCGCCCGACTTGATCTACATCGATTTGCATTTGGTGCACGAGGTGACCAGCCCGCAGGCGTTCGACGGCCTGCGGTTGAACGGGCGCGGGGTGCGGCGGCCCGACTTGACGCTCGCCACCGAGGATCACAACGTGCCCACCATCGACATCGACAAGCCGATCGCCGACCTGGTGTCGCGCACCCAGGTCGAGACATTGCGGCGAAACTGCGCCGAATTCGGCATCCGGCTCTATCCGATGGGCGATATCGAACAGGGCATCGTGCATGTCGTCGGGCCCCAGTTGGGCCTCACCCAACCGGGAATGACGGTCGTCTGTGGCGACAGCCACACCTCTACCCATGGCGCATTCGGCGCACTGGCGATGGGCATCGGCACCTCGGAGGTCGAGCATGTGCTCGCCACCCAGACGTTGCCGTTGCGGCCGTTCAAGACAATGGCGGTCAACGTCGACGGGCAATTGCCCGCCGGCGTCACGGCCAAGGACGTCATCCTCGCGTTGATCGCCAAGATCGGAACCGGCGGCGGACAGGGCCATGTCATCGAATACCGGGGCAGCGCCATCGAATCGCTGTCCATGGAGGGCCGGATGACGATCTGCAACATGAGCATCGAAGCCGGCGCCCGAGCCGGAATGGTGGCTCCCGACGAAACCACGTATGAATTCATCCGCGGCCGCGCGCATGCGCCGACCGGCGTGCAGTGGGATGCCGCACTCGCCTACTGGCAACAGTTGCGCACCGACGCCGGCGCCGTCTTCGACATCGAGGTCGATCTCGACGCGGCGTCGTTGAGCCCGTTCGTCACCTGGGGAACCAACCCCGGCCAGGGGGTGCCGTTGGCCGCGGCCGTGCCGGATCCCGAACTGATGACCGACGACGGAGAGCGGCAGACCGCCGAGAAAGCATTGGCGTACATGGATCTTCGGCCCAGAGTTCCGATGCGCGATATCGCGGTCGACGCCGTGTTCGTCGGCTCGTGCACCAACGGACGCATTGAAGATCTGCGGGTGGTAGCCGAAGTGTTGCGTGGCCGCAAGGTGGCCCGGGGTGTGCGGATGCTGGTCGTTCCGGGCTCAATGCGGGTACGCGCGCAGGCCGAAGCCGAAGGGCTCGGCGAGATCTTCACCGCGGCAGGCGCCGAGTGGCGGCAGGCGGGTTGCTCAATGTGTCTTGGTATGAACCCCGATCAACTCGCTCCCGGCGAACGGTGTGCCTCGACGTCCAACCGCAACTTCGAAGGGCGCCAGGGCAGGGGCGGCCGTACACATTTGGTGTCTCCGGCCGTCGCCGCCGCCACCGCGGTCCGCGGCACCCTGTCCGCCCCGGCCGACTTGAATTGATATAGAGGAATAGGAATCAGCATGGAAGCCTTTCACACCCACACCGGAATCGGCGTGCCGCTGCGGCGGTCCAATGTCGATACCGACCAGATCATTCCGGCGGTCTTTTTGAAGCGCGTCACCCGAACCGGTTTTGAGGACGGCTTGTTTGCGTCCTGGCGGGCCGATCCCTCATTCGTGCTAAACCTCAGCCCCTTTGACCGGGGCTCAGTCCTGGTCGCCGGACCCGATTTCGGGACCGGCTCGTCGCGCGAGCATGCGGTGTGGGCGCTCATGGACTACGGATTCCGGGTGGTTATCTCGTCTCGATTTGGTGACATTTTTCGGGGCAACGCGGGCAAGGCGGGCCTGCTGGCGGCCGAAGTCTCCCAAGATGGGGTGGAACTTCTTTGGAAGCTCATCGAGCAGAGTCCGGGCCTGGAAATCACTGCCAATCTTCAAGATCGAAATGTCACCGCGGGAACGGCGGTGCTGCCGTTCAAGATTGACGACTACACCGCTTGGCGACTACTCGAAGGTCTTGACGATATAGCCCTTACGCTGCGGAAACTCGATGAGATCGAGTCCTTCGAGGCGGCTTATCCGGAGTGGAAACCGCGCACTCTGCCCACCTCCTAAAGGGCCAACCGAGACGGAATTTCCTCTCGGTCACCTAAGTAAAACGGGCCCATTTCGAACCCGCGCCACCGGTCAAGGGCGGCAACCGGATTGCGAAAATTCCGATCGCCGGGTCCTGAAATTGCGCGTGGCTCTTGGAAATCAGCTGGGTAAGGGTTTACCGTGTCCACTAGTCGGTTTCAAAACGGGACCGCTAGCTTCGGAGGGTTGGATGAACAAAGCAGAGCTCATTGATGTGCTGACAGATAAATTGGGCTCAGACCGTCGGCAGGCGACCGCCGCCGTCGAGAATGTCGTCGACACCATTGTGCGTGCGGTACACAAGGGCGACAGCGTCACCATTACCGGATTCGGTGTGTTCGAACAGCGTCGCCGTGCGGCACGCGTGGCTCGTAACCCCCGCACCGGCGAGACGGTGAAGGTGAAGCCGACGTCCGTCCCGGCGTTCCGTCCGGGTGCGCAGTTCAAAGCGGTTGTCTCTGGCGCACAGCGCCTCCCAGCGGAAGGACCTGCAGTGAAACGTGGTGTAGTGGCGGGCGGCGCCGTGAAGAAGGCCGCGGCAAAGAAGGCCGTCAAGAAGGCTGTGGTCCGGAAGGCCGTGAAGCAGGCCGCGGTGAAGCAGGCCGTCAAGAAGACGGTGGCCCAGAAGGCCGTGAAGCAGGCCGCGGTGAAGAAAGCCGTGAAGCAGGCCGCTGCTACCAAGGCCGTTAAGAAGGCTGCCGTCAAGAAGGCCGTCGTCAAGAGAGCGCCGGCCAAGAAGGCGCCAGCCAAGAAAGCGCCAGCCAAGAAAGCGCCAGCCAAGAGGGGCCGCAGGTAAGGCAGTAAGTCTCACACGCAGATACCCTTTGGGGGCAGCGCTGCCCCCAAAGGGTATTTGCGTGTCAGGCGCGCACGTTGGCGGCCAGCGGTCCGCCAACGTGGTCGGCCGCAACCAGCTTGCCGGCCGACAGCGAGAGCACCCACGTACTGCCCTTGTGGTTGCGAGCTTTGTCGGGGCGTACGCCATCGCGTTCGCACCACCAGGCGACAAGGTCCGGAATCACCTTGCCCTGCGAGCAGATCGCCGGGGTGCCCGCCTGCGCGGCGATCCGCAGCATCCGGCTTCGGCTGCGTTTGGGGTTCTTGGCGTAGGCCTCCTCGGTCAGGGTGTGCTCGCTGTGGATTGACACACCCAGTTCCGCGGCGAGAGGTTCTAGCGTCTGGTGACAGCGCAGCCGGTCGGCCGCGTACACGTCGGTGGCGCCAAAGGCCAGCAGCTGTGGAACCAGTGCCTCCGCTTGCGCGCGTCCTCGTTTGTCCAACGGTCGCTTGGTGTCATCGCCCGAATAGCGTGACTTACTCCCGGCGGTGCCGTGCCGGACCACCAGCACGGTACGGGTGTCCGCCGGTTGTTTGGCGAACCGGCGCAGGACCTTTCGATCCTGCGGGTACTCAAGCTTCTTCATCGCGTCGACAACTGGCAGCCAGACCAGCTCGTCGACCTCTTTTCCCGGCGTGAATTCCCCGCCGGTGGCGCGTGCCGCCCAGTAGTACACCTTCTTGATGCCTAGGTCGATCGGGTAACTCACCGTGTTGAGCCGCCTGCCGAGGACGCAGTGGTGACCCGTCTCCTCGCATACTTCCCGCACGGCAGCCACTGGTGCGGTCTCGCCGGGGTCCACTTTGCCCTTGGGCAGCGACCAGTCGTCATAACGGGGGCGGTGGATCACGGCGACCTCAACGGCCCCCTCGTCCGATTTTGCTGAATTGCCAGTACCGGGCCGCCACAACACCGCACCGGCGGCATATACGATCCGACCCCCTTGGCGCCGACGGGCCGACGGGTTTTGGGTCGACAGTTTAACTCCTGCAGGTCAATTCGGCCCGGGGCCGCTCCAGTGGTGGATGTGGCCCGGAACTACCGGAATCACCACACAGTGTTAGGGGCTGGTGTGCCGCTGCATCAAAGATACTTGGTGGTCGCGCACGCTGTGGCCCTCCTGGGGCGACGCGGTCCACTGCCCGTCGGGACCGAGTTCCCAGCACCGGGTGGACGGGTCCAGTGCGGACTCGAACAAGTCGTCCAGATATGCGGTCAGCCTCGGGTCCTTGACCTGAACCAGCGCCTCGACCCGCCGGTCGAGATTGCGGTGCATCATGTCGGCGCTGCCGATCCAGAATTCGTTGATGCGGTTGAAATGGATGATCCGCGAGTGCTCGAGGAACCGGCCGAGAATCGAGCGGACGTAAATATTCTCCGAGAAGCCTTCCGCGCCCGGGCGCAGTGCGCAGATGCCGCGCACCACTATCTCGACCCGCACACCGGCCCGTGATGCTCGAAAGAGCGCATCGATGACCTGCTCGTCGACCAGAGCGTTCATCTTCATCCGGATCCGCCCGCCACCGCCTTCGCGGTGAGCGGCAATCTCGCGCTCGACGCGTTCGATGATGCCGGTGCGAATGCTATGCGGGGCAACCAAGAGGTTGCGGTAGGACACCTTGCGCGAGTAGCCGGTGAGCGAATTGAACAGGTCGGTCAGATCGGCCCCGATGTCCGGGGAGGCCGTGAGCAGACCGACGTCCTCGTACAGCCGCGCTGTCTTGCCGTTGTAGTTGCCAGTCCCGATGTGGCAATAGCGTCGGATCGTTGCACCTTCGCGGCGCACCACCAGGCACGTCTTGCAGTGCGTCTTGAGTCCGACGTATCCGTACACCACGTGCACGCCCGCCTGCTCAAGTTGGCGCGCCCAGCGGATGTTGGCCTGCTCGTCGAAGCGTGCCTTGATCTCCACCATTGCCACCACTTGCTTTCCGGCCTCGGCGGCGGCGATCAGTGCCCGAACGATCGGCGAATCACCGGATGTGCGGTACAGCGTCTGTTTGATCGCCAGCACGTTGGGGTCCGCGGCGGCCTGCTCGATGAATCGCTGCACACTGGTGGAGAACGATTCATACGGATGATGAAGCAGCACATCGCCTTCGCGCAGCGTCGCGAAAATGCTCCTAGGCGTTTCCCGGTCGACGAAGGCGGGGCTGGTGGCCGGAACGAAAGTCCGGTCTTTCAGTGCCGGCCGGTCGACGCCGTAGACCTGCCACAACGACGACAGGTCGAGAAGCCCGGGCACCTCGATGACATCGCCCGGATGCACGTCGAGTTCGCGCAGTAGCAGTTCCAACATGCTCTCGGTCATGTCGTCGGCGATCTCGAGTCGCACCGGCGAACCGAACCGTCGCCGCGCCAATTCCCGTTCCAGCGCTTGCAGCAGGTCCTCGTCGCGGTCCTCTTCAACCTCGTAATCGGCGTTGCGGGTAATGCGGAACGCGTGATGTTCGACGATTTCCATCCCCGGAAAAAGTACCGGAAGGAAGGCCGCGATCAGCTCTTCCATTGGCAAGTAGCGGATTATTGTCTGCCCTTCGGTCCCGTTTGCGCCGTCACGGGATTCGAGTTCGACGAAGCGATCGACGTTGTTGGGCACCTTGACCCGGGCAAAGTGCTGAGCGCCGTCTTCGGGCTGCTTCACCGTGACCGCCAGGTTCAGACTCAACCCACTCACAAACGGGAACGGGTGCGCGGGATCGACGGCCAGCGGTGTCAGGACGGGGAAGACCTGCTCGTGAAAATAGGTCGACAGTTGGTTCCGCTCAGCCTCATCCAAATCGGCCCACGTGACTATATAGATGCCTTCCTCGGCCAGCGCCGGCCGCACCGAATCGAGGAACACCTGGGCATGCCGGGTCGCGATCTGCTGGGTCTGCTCGCCGATGCGGGCCAGTTGCTCACGCGGGGTTAGTCCGTCGGCCGAGCGGACCGACAGGCCCATCTCGTCGCGGCGCTTGAGGCCGGCCACCCGGACCATGTAGAACTCGTCGAGGTTGGATGCGAAGATCGCCAGGAACTTCGCTCGCTCGAGCAACGGCAGAGAGTTATCGGCAGCCAGTGCCAACACGCGTGCGTTGAAATCCAGCCAGCTCAATTCCCGGTTGAGGTAACGGTCCTCTGGCAGCGGGTCGTGGATCGCGGCGGGGGTCGCGGCAGGTGGTGCCGTCACCGCCGACTCGTCTGATTGCCATTCGGTTTCTTCGGGGCGCGCCTGAGCTTCAATATCGGTCACTATGCGATCATTGCTCATCACCCGCTGGTGCGGCCAGAGCCCAGGGGACATCCATGCGCAGTTGGTGCGTCGTTTACCCGCCGGATGCTTTGCGCCTAGCGCCTAGTGCTGCGCAACGGCCCGCGCGGTCGCGGCCCCGACGCCCAGACGGCGGGCGACCGCCAGGTCGGCGGGTGTGTCGACATCGCATCGCAGGCCGGGCCAGGCACCCGTCAGCTCGATTGCACCCGAACGGCGGTGTCGCGCGGACGAATCCGGTCCGAATTGCGGGTCGAGCGCGGCTCCGAACGCGAATAGTGCGGAGGTTCCGGTTCCTAATCGGTCAGCGACGAAGCTGCGCCGATGGTGCCGTGCGGCAGCGATCGCCTCGGACAGTTCCTGTGTCTGTAACGCCGGTAAATCCCCTTGCAGCACAACGATATTGGAGAATGACCCGGCGATCGCACGTTCGGCGGCGGTGATGGCGTTGTTCAGTGGGTCGCTATGGCCCTCGGGCGTCGGGTCGGCCAGCACTTCGGCGCCGAGTTCGATCGCCGCGGCCGCCGCGGCTTCGTCGGGCGTGATGACGCTGATCGAGCGCAGCGATCCAACGCGGGCTGCCGCGCCCAAGGTGTCCACCAACATGGCCAGCACCACGTTCTCCCGGGTCCGCGCCGAAAAGACCGGTGCCAGCCTGGTCTTGGCGGCCGTCAACCGCTTGACGGCGATGATCAAGCCGATGTCCGGCTCGTCGTCCCGTGTGCCGCTCATGAGGTCATCCTGCCAGCGTTGCTTCGCGCATCGCTTGTGAGCTGGGGGCACCGCCCGCAGAGGGGGACCCCCACCCGCTTGTGAGCATCACGCTAGCGCGGTCGTGACGGCCGAGCGTCACACCAGCCCGTCGCTGGTCTAGGGTGTAGCGGCTGCAGATGGCGCGTCGATGACACTTCGACGACGACTGACGGGAGGGGTGGATGTCCGGCACGGAAGGCGCCGTGGCGATAATGGGCGCCGGTGCATGGGGCACGGCCCTGGCCAAGGTGCTCGCCGACGCCGGCGGACCAGAAGCAAAAGTTATGTTGTGGGCGCGGCGATCACACATCGCGGAGCAGATCAACACCACGCGATACAACCCCGGCTATTTGCCCGGCGCTATGCTGCCGCCGAGCATCCGCGCCACCGCCGATGCCGAAGAGGCGCTGAGCGGCGCGACGACCGTGTTGCTGGGAGTACCGGCGCAGACGATGCGGGCCAACCTTGAGAAGTGGGCCGGATTGTTGTCGCAGGACGCGACGCTGCTCAGTCTGGCCAAGGGCATCGAGCTGGGCACCCTGATGCGGATGAGTCAGGTCATCGTTTCGGTGACGGGTGCGGACCCGTCGCGCGTCGCGGTGATTTCGGGGCCGAACTTGGCCAGTGAGATCGCCGAGTGCCAGCCCGCGGCCACCGTTGTGGCATGCAGCGACTCCGGCCGCGCGGTCGCCGTGCAGCGGATGCTGAACAGCGGGTATTTCCGCCCGTACACCAACAGCGACGTCGTCGGCACCGAGGTCGGTGGGGCGTGCAAGAACGTCATCGCGCTCGCGTGCGGAATGGCAGCCGGCGTCGGCCTTGGCGAAAACACCGCGGCAGCGATCATCACCCGGGGGCTGGCCGAGATCATGAGACTGGGGATAGCACTCGGCGCAAAGGGCGCGACGCTGGCCGGTCTGGCAGGGGTCGGTGACCTGGTGGCCACCTGCACCTCGCCCCATTCGCGTAACCGCTCATTGGGCGAACGCCTGGGGCGAGGCGCGACCATGGAGTCGGCGTTGGAGGGTAAGGACGGTCACGTCGTCGAGGGGGTGACGTCATGCGAATCAGTGCTCGCGCTGGCGTCCAGTTACGACGTCGAGATGCCATTGACCGACGCCGTGTACCGGGTGTGTCACAAGGGGCTCTCAGTCGACGCGGCGATGGCTCTGTTGTTGGGTCGCAGCACGAAGCCCGAATGAGCCCGGACCGGTCTTGCGGGCGCTAAAACCCCAGCTGAGGGGCGGCCTCCCGACCTTACGGTTCCGCAACCGGTAGCCTCTCCAGGTTGTGGACGCCTCCGACCGGCCCCTGACGCCGCGGCCGTCACGCCCTGGCCGCGTGCGAGTCGCCGTCGTGTTCGGCGGCCGCAGCAACGAGCACGCCATCTCGTGCGTGTCGGCGGGCAGCATCCTGCGCAATCTCGATCCGCAGCGGTTCGAGGTGATCGCGGTCGGCATCACCCCGCAAGGTTCGTGGGTGCTCACCGACGGCAACCCGGACGCGCTGGCGATCACCAACCGCCAGCTTCCCGCGGTGAGCTCGGAATCGGGCACCGAGCTGGCTCTGCCGGCCGACCCGCGGCGCAGCGGCCAGTTGGTGTCACTACAGCCCGGAGCCAGTGAGGTGCTGGCGTCGGTCGACGTGGTGTTCCCGGTGCTGCACGGCCCATATGGCGAGGATGGCACGATTCAGGGGTTGCTCGAACTCGCCGGAGTGCCCTACGTCGGCGCCGGTGTGCTGGCCAGTGCCGCCGGCATGGACAAGGAATTCACCAAGAAGCTGCTCGCCGCCGAAGGACTTCCGGTCGGCGGGTACGCGGTGCTGCGCCCGTCGCAGCCGACGCTGTATCCCGAGGAGTGTGAGCGCCTGGGTCTGCCGGTGTTCGTCAAGCCCGCCCGTGGTGGCTCGTCGATCGGCGTCAACCGGGTGTCGAGTTGGGACCAGCTGCCCACCGCGGTTGCCGATGCGCGCCGGCATGATCCGAAAGTGATTGTCGAAGCGGCGATCAACGGTCGCGAGCTGGAGTGCGGCGTGCTCGAAATGCCGGATGGCACAGTGGAAGCCAGCACGGTAGGGGAGATCCGGGTGGCCGGGGTGCGCGGACGCGAGGACTCCTTCTACGACTTCGCGACCAAATACCTCGACGACACAGCCGAATTGGACGTGCCCGCCAAGATCGACGACCACGTCGCCGACGTGGTGCGTCAGCTGGCGATCCGGGCGTTTAGGGCCATCGATTGCCAAGGCCTGGCGCGGGTTGATTTCTTCCTCACCGACGACGGGCCGGTGATTAATGAAATCAACACGATGCCGGGCTTCACCACGATCTCGATGTACCCACGGATGTGGGCGGCCAGCGGCGTCGACTATCCCACCCTGCTGGCGACCATGGTGGACACCGCAATTGCCCGGGGCGTGGGTCTGCGCTAACCGGTCCTTTAACCTGGCCGAGCCGGATTGATGGGCACGGCCGAGATGCTGTGGTCGATCACGTCGGAGAGCTCTTGGATGGGCGTCGGCCCAGAACCCGCCGGCAGCGTCAGTGCCACATACACCGGCCGGTCCACCGTGTACCACGTCGATCTGCCCGCGTCGCCGGCGGATTGTGGATCGGCTGTCACCTCAAACCACTGCACCCGGTCGACCACCTGGATGGGGGAACCCACCACGAAATCGGAAGGGCGGTCGAGCCCGCAGCGCAACACCAGCGGCTCGCCGTCGGGTCCTCTCCGCCAGGCGGTCGCGCCTTCGGGTGCCGGTTGGGCGAGGGGTGCGCGCTGATAGTCCCCGAGCCGCTGCGGCAACGCTTGCGTCAGCGACCGGCATGCAGGAGTGCCGGCCTGCGGGGCCGCGGCGGCGGGAAGCGCAACGGGTTGCCGCGGCGCCTGGCGGGTTGCCGCGATGACCAGGATTACGCCGATCGCCGTCACGGCCAGCGCCACCGCGGCGATCATCAGGGCGCGCGGCGGCCCGCCTACATCGGCATCGGAGTCGGCATGGGGGTCGCCTGTCACCGAGCCGGGCACCTCCCGTCTTGCGCATACACTGGCGCCGTCCGTTCGCGCGGGCAGGATCCAATTTACCGCAGGTCGGGTAATGTGCTGAGGCCTTCACAGGCCCTTATATGGGCCGGGACGCGCCGGAGGAGGTGGCGTGCGCGATGACGCATCGGGGGAGACCCCGACGCTGGAGCAACTCGGGGAATTCGCCGTAATCGACCGGCTGGTGCGGGGCCGCCGGCAGCCGGCCGCGGTCGCGGTAGGACCGGGCGACGACGCGGCGGTGGTATCCGCCGGCGACGGGCGCGCCGTGGTGTCGACCGACGTACTCGTGCAGGATCGGCACTTCCGCCTGGACTGGTCGACGCCCCACGACGTTGGCCGCAAGGCGATCGCCCAAAACGCCGCAGACATCGAGGCGATGGGCGGGCGGGCAACGGCGTTCGTGGTGGGCTTCGGAGCGCCCGGTGATACCCCGACGGCGCAGGTGGACGCGTTGGTCGACGGAATGTGGGACGAGGCGGGACGAATCGGCGCCGGCATTGTCGGCGGCGATCTGGTCAGCTGCCCGCAATGGGTGCTTTCGGTGACAGTGCTGGGCGACCTTGACGGTCGCGCGCCGGTGTTGCGATCGGGGGCGAAAACGGGTTCGGTGCTCGCCGTGGTTGGCGAATTGGGCCGCTCGGCAGCAGGATATGCGCTGTGGCACAACGGGATTGAGGGTTTCGAAGAATTGCGGCGCCGACATGTGGTGCCTGAGCCGCCGTATGGCGAAGGAGTGGCGGCTGCAGCCGCCGGGGCCCAGGCGATGATCGACGTCTCCGACGGCCTGGTCGCCGACCTGCGGCACGTCGCCGTGGCGTCCGGGGTGGGCATCGACCTCAGCGCCCTGGCACTGGCCGCCGACCACGACGCGCTGGCGGCGGCTGCCGCCGCCGCAGACGCCGACGCGTGGTTGTGGGTGCTGGGCGGCGGCGAAGATCACGCGCTGGCGGCCTGCTTCGCCGGCGCGGTGCCGGCCGGGTGGCGCGTCATCGGGCGAGTGCTTGACGGACCCGCCCGGGTACTTGTCGACGGCGAAGAGTGGCGGGGATACGCGGGCTGGGAGTCTTTCGCCCGGTGACGATGCGGGCCGCGTGCGGCCCGGGGTGGGGGTACCACCCGCGCGCGGGGGAGAGGCGGGCAATCGGGGCGGGGCAGCGTTAGGGTGGCGCGGTGACCGTGTACGCGATCGCTCAGCTGAGGTTCACCGACCGGGCGGCCTACGACCGGTACCAGTCGAAGTTCATGGAGGTCTTCCGTCGCCATCCGGGAACGCTGCTGGCCGCCGACGAGTCGCCCCAGGTGGTGGAGGGGCAGTGGGATCGCGAGAAGCTGGTGCTGATGTCTTTTCCCGACGAGACGGCGTTCCGGGGCTTTGTGCAATCGCCTGAGTACCTGGAGATCTCGAAGGACCGCCGCGCGGGCGCCGATACGGTAGTACTGCTGGTGGACGGGCTGCAGTGACCGCGCGCCCGTTGAATGAAGTCGTCGAGCAGGGCTGGGCGGTCGCGCTGCAGCCGGTCGCGGACCAGGTCGCGCAGATGGGACAGTTTCTGCGGGCTGAGATCGCGGCCGGACGCAGGTACCTGCCCGCGGGGCCGAATGTGTTGCGCGCCTTCACTTTCCCGTTCGACAACGTCCGGGTCCTGATCGTCGGGCAAGACCCCTACCCGACGCCCGGGCATGCGGTGGGCCTGAGCTTCTCGGTGGCGCCCGATGTGCGTCCGCTGCCCCGCAGTCTGGAGAACATCTTCGGCGAGTACTCCACCGACCTGGGCTATCCGCAGCCCTCGTGCGGCGACCTGACGCCCTGGGCGCAGCGCGGGGTGCTGCTGTTGAACAGGGTGCTCACGGTGCGTCCGAGTAACCCGGCGTCGCATCGGGGCAAGGGCTGGGAAGCGGTCACGGAGTGCGCAATTCGCGCGCTCGCCGCACGGTCACAGCCGATGGTGGCGATCCTGTGGGGCCGCGACGCCTCCACCCTCAAGCCAATGCTGGCCGCCGGCAACTGTGTTTCGATCGAGTCGCCGCACCCCTCGCCCTTGTCGGCGTCTCGCGGGTTCTTCGGCTCGCGTCCGTTCAGCCGCTCCAACGAGTCGCTCGCCGGGATGGGCGCGGACCCGATCGATTGGCGATTGCCCTGACCGAGATGACGGCCCCGCGCGCACACCGGGGGAGCGAAACGAGAACAACATGCTCTCGCGCCTTAACAGGCGAATACGCGGTCCTGATCGTCGACCGCTGGCTGTTGGCGGCTAGCCGCGGGTGATCTTGCCGGCCTTGATGCAGGACGCGCAGACGTTGAGTCGCTTCTTGTTGCCGCCCGGACGCGTCACGACGTGCACGGTCTGGACGTTGGGGTCCCACCGGCGGCTGGTGCGGCGGTGGGAGTGCGACACCGACTTGCCGAAGCCGGGGCCTTTCCCGCAGATGTCGCACACAGCGGCCATTGTTCAAGCTCCTCAGATGTTCGGGGTCCGGCAATCGAAGCCGGGATAGCCCAGGCTGACCCGGGCCAATCCAGGATACCGATTGTCGTGGGCAACACCAAAACGATCAACAGTTGCCGGCCAGCTACGACCGGTAGTGTCACCCCCGCTGGCTAGGCTCAATGGGCCGGTCCGACCCGCCGGCGTGGCGTTCCGCTCGGGCAGCCACCGCCCCTGCGTCGCGGGGCTACGCTGGCGCCCACCGGGGGGCTGACGGAGGAGGTGGGACACACTGGGCACGTCAGATCGGCTGCTGGACGCCTCCGCCTTGCGGGACTGGGCGCACACCGCCGTCAGCGACCTGATTACGCACATCGACGAGATCAACCGCCTCAACGTGTTCCCGATCGCCGATTCCGACACGGGCGCCAACATGCTGTTCACCATGCGCTCGGCACTGGCCGAGGCGAATGCGGAGACCAGCGCGGAGGGCGGCCCCGGGTGCGTCGCCCGGGTCGCGGCCGCCCTGTCTGCCGGTGCACTGAACGGCGCCCGCGGCAACTCCGGCGTGATCTTGTCCCAGATCCTGCGCGGTATCGCTGACGTCACCGCGACTGCGGCCGCCGACCGCGGTGGGGAACTGTTCGCTATCGGCGTCGACCTCCTCGGTGCCGCGTTGCGGCGCGGCATCGAGCTGGTCATCGCCTCAATGGGCGGCGAGGAGATCCCCGGGACGATCATCTCGGTATTGCGGGCCGCCGCCGCTGCCGTCGAGGAGTGTGCCAGCGGCGGGGAGGGGCTGGTCCAGGCAACCATCGCCGCCGGTGACGCCGCCGTTGTCGCGCTGGAGAAGACCACGGAGCAGCTTGACGTCCTCGCCGACGCCGGTGCGGTGGACGCCGGCGGACGGGGCCTGCTGGTGCTGCTGGACGCGCTGCGCTCGACGGTCACCGGGCCGGCGCCCGCTCGCACGGTGTACGAGCTGTCGCCGCGCACGCAGCCTGGTGACGGCGTCGCCAAACGCCCGGCACCCCAATTCGAGGTGATGTACCTGCTGGATGGTTGCGAAGCCGCCGCGGCGGACGCGCTGCGGGATCGGCTCGGGGAGTTGGGCGAATCGGTGGCCATTGCCGCCGCACCTTCGGCGGCTCAGGGCGGCTACTCGGTGCACGTGCACACCGACGACGCCGGCGCCGCCGTCGAAGCGGGACTGGTGGCCGGGCGGCTGAGCCGGATCGTGATCTCGGCGCTGAGCTCCGGCGCCACCGGGCTGCCGGTGGGCGGTTGGACGCGGGAACGGGCGGTGCTGGCCGTCGTCGACGGCGATGGTGCCGCCGAGTTGTTCGCCGGTGAGGGCGCCTGCGTGCTGCAGCCGGGCCCGGACGCCGTCGATCCGGCGACGGATATCAGCGCCCACCAACTGGTGCGGGCCGTGGTGGACACCGGCGCCGCGCAGGTGATGGTGTTGCCCAACGGCTATGTGGCCGCCGAGGAGCTGGTGGCCGGCTGCACCGCGGCCATCGGCTGGGGCATCGACGTGGTGCCGATACCGGCGGGGTCGATGGTGCAGGGCCTTGCCGCGCTGGCCGTGCATGAGCCGGACCGGCAGGCCGTCGACGACGGCTTCACCATGGCCCGCGCCGCCGGCGCTGCCCGGCACGGGTCGGTGCGCATCGCGACCGAGAGCGCGTTGACCTGGGCCGGTCGCTGTCAGCCCGGTGACGGCCTGGGCATTGCGGGCGACGAGGTACTGATCGTGGCCGCGGATGTGGCCGGGGCGGCGATCGGCCTGCTCGATTTGCTGCTGGCCTCCGGCGGCGAGCTGGTGACGGTGCTGGTAGGCGCCGGCATCGAGGCGGATGACCCGGATATAGATGCCTCCGGCGACATCGGCGACATCCTGGAAAGACACGTGCATGACCATCATCCCGGAACAGAGTTGGAGACCTACCGCACCCGCCATCGGGGTGACGCGCTGCTGATCGGAGTCGAGTAGCGGTGGTCGCACTCACTGATCGGCTGGACTACATCCTGGGCGCCAAGGCCGCCGACGACCTCGACGACGTCTTCGGTATCCGCACCGTCGACGACCTGCTGCGCCACTACCCGCGCAGCTACACCGAGGGCGCCGCGGTGCGCAGCGCCGAAGAGGGCGGCGCCGAGCAGCCTGAGGCCGGTGAGCACATCACCATCGTCGACACCATTACTTCTGCGGTGACGCTGCCGACGCGGAAGGACCCGAAGAAGAAGATCTTCCGCATCACCGTCGGCTCTGGGCGCAGCGCGGTGACCGCCACGTTCTTCAACGCGAGCTACATCAGCAGGGACCTCACCAAGAACACACGGGTGATGCTGTCCGGGGAGGTCGGGTTCTATAAGGGCGCCATGCAGCTGACGCACCCGGCGTTTCTCATCCTCGACTCGCCGGACGGCAAGAACCGCGGTACCAGGAGCCTGAAAAGCATCGCCAACGCCTCGCAAGCCACCAGTGGCGAAGTGTTGATGACAGCGTTCGACCGTCGCTTCTTCCCGATCTATCCGGCCAGCACGAAAGTGCAGAGCTGGGACATCTACTCCTGCGTACGCCAAGTGCTCGATGTCCTCGATCCGGTGGACGATCCGTTGCCCGCGGACTTGCGCGCCGAACATCACCTGATCTCCGAAGACGAAGCCCTGCGCGCCATTCATCTCGCCGAGGACGAGCGTGAACGCCGCCGTGCACGGGAGCGGTTGACCTTCGACGAAGCCGTCGGGCTGCAGTGGGCGCTGGCGACTCGCCGGCACGGCGAGCTGTCCGAGTCGGGGCCCCCGGCACCGCCGCGGCCGGACGGTCTTGCGGCAGAACTGTTGCGGCGCTTGCCGTTCGAGCTGACCGCGGGACAGCGCGAGGTGCTTGACGTGCTGAGCGACGGACTCGCGACGACTCGCCCGCTGAACCGGCTGCTGCAGGGTGAGGTCGGCTCGGGCAAGACGATCGTCGCGGTGCTGGCGATGCTGCAGATGGTCGACACGGGCTACCAGTGCGCGCTGCTGGCGCCGACGGAAGTGCTCGCCGCACAACATCTGCGATCGATCTCTGATGTTCTGGGCCCGTTGGCCATGGGAGGCCAGCTGGGCGGGGCTGACAATGCCGCCCGCGTGGCGCTGCTCAGCGGTTCGATGACGACGGGGCAAAAGAAATACCTGCGGACCGAGATCGCCGCCGGTCAGGTGGACATTGTCATCGGCACCCACGCGCTACTGCAAGACGCGGTGGAATTCCACAAACTGGGTATGGTGGTCGTCGACGAGCAACACCGGTTCGGTGTGGAGCAGCGAGACCGATTGCGCGCCAAGGCCCCTGCCGGCATTACCCCGCACCTGCTGGTGATGACGGCGACGCCGATACCGCGTACCGTCGCGCTCACGGTCTACGGCGACCTGGAAACCTCGACGCTGCGCGAACTTCCACGCGGACGCCAGCCGATCACCACCAATGTCATCTTCGTCAAGGACAAGCCCGCCTGGCTCGCCCGTGCCTGGCAGCGCATTGTCGAAGAGGTCGCCGCCGGACGGCAGGCCTACGTGGTGGCGCCCCGCATCGACGAGAGCGACGAACCCGAGAAAGATGGCGGCAGACCTTCAGAGACCGCCGAGGGTCTTTACGCCCGACTGCGTTCCGGTGAGTTGGCGGACCTTCGGGTGGGGCTCATGCACGGACGGTTGTCTGCCGACGAGAAGGACGCCGCAATGGCGGGTTTTCGCGCAGGCGAGATCGATGTCCTGGTGTGCACCACCGTCATTGAGGTCGGCGTCGACGTTCCCAACGCCACAGTCATGGTGGTGATGGACGCCGACCGGTTCGGGATCAGCCAGCTGCATCAGCTGCGCGGCCGTATCGGCCGCGGCGAGCATCCGAGCCTGTGTCTGCTGGCCAGCTGGGTCACGTCGGGATCGTCGGGCGGCCGGCGACTGTGTGCGGTCGCCGAGACCATGGACGGGTTCGCGCTTGCCGATCTTGACCTCAAGGAGCGCCGGGAAGGAGATGTGTTGGGCCGCAACCAGTCCGGCAGGGCGATCACCCTGCGGCTGCTGTCGCTGGCCGACCACCTGGTGTTCATCGAGGCCGCCCGGGACTTCTGCACGCGCGCCTACCAGGACGCGAGCCCGCACCCCGGGTTGGGTGCGCTGGCAGCACGATTCACCGACACCGACCGCATCGATTACTTAGATAAATCGTGAACCGGAAAATGCTGGTGTGGTTGTCGGCGGCCGCGGTGCTCGCGGTGGTGGTCGCCTATCAGACGCTGGGATTTTCGGCGGCCAGGCACGTTGGCGAGGTCGCAGCGCTCGCCGACGTCCCGACGGTGCAACCCGGTACGGACGTGCTCGCGGGAATTGTCGTGCTGCCGCTGCGGGCCCACCGTTACGACTACCGCAGGCCGGCGTTCGGCGACGCCTGGGACGACATCAACGATGCCCCACTCGGACACAACGGGTGTGACACCCGCGACGACATTCTCAACCGCGACCTCGTCGACAAGACGTATGTGTGGATCAAGCGGTGTCCCAACGCGGTCGCCACCGGCACCCTGCACGACCCGTACACCAACGCCACCATCGCTTTCCAGCGCGGCGCCAAGGTCGGCGAATCGGTGCAGATCGACCACATCGTCCCTCTTGCCTACGCCTGGGACATGGGCGCCTACGGCTGGCCGGATCCCGAGCGGCTGCGGTTTGCCAATGATCCAGCCAACTTGCTGGCCGTCGACGGCCAGGCCAATCAGGACAAGGGCGATTTGCCGCCGGGACAGTGGATGCCGCCGAACAAGGCGTTCGCGTGTCAGTACGGCATGCAGTTCATCACGGTGCTGCGCGGTTACCAGTTGCCGGTAGACCAGGCCTCGTCGGACGTGCTGCGTGCGGCCGCAGCCACCTGCCCGACGGGATAGATCAGCTGGCGATCAGGAGCCTGCGTAGGTCTCCGGATCCTCGCGCACCCGAGTGCCATCGTTGAGCGCGTTGATCGCATCCATGTGCTCGGCGGCCAATTCGAAATCGAAGACATCGAGGTTGCTGGCGATGCGCTCGGGTTTGGACGAGCGGAAGACGACCGCATTACCCAGTTGCACGTTCCACCGCAGCAGTACCTGCGCGGGCGATTTGCCGTATTCGCCCGCGACGGAGGTCACCGTCGGGTTGTCCATGAGCCTGCCCAGAACCAACGGGGTGTAGGACTGCGTCACGACGTTGTGCTGCGCATTTGCTTTGCGCATCTCGTCTTGGTTGAGCAGCGGGTGCAGCTCGATCTGGTTGACGGCCGGTGTGACGAACGCGAGGTCGATGACCATCGAAAGGTGCTCTTCGGTGAAGTTGGACACGCCGATCGAGCGGGCATGCCCTTCACCGCGGGATTGGATCATGCCACCAAAGGCGTCCACATACTTGCCCAACGACGGGGCTGGCCAGTGAACCAGGTACAGGTCGACGTAATCCAGGCCGAGTCGTTCCAGGCTGGCTGTGCAGGCCTCCGGGGCGGTGCGGAAACCCTGGTCGGCGGTAGCCAACTTTGTCGTGACGAACAGCTCCGCGCGGGGAATCCCGGAGGCCGCGATCGCGCGACCGACGGCGGCTTCATTGCCGTAAGCCGCGGCGGTGTCGATCAGCCTGCAGCCGATTTCCAGCGCCGCCGATACCGCGCGCTCGGTCTCGTCGTCCGACAACTCCGCGACACCGAGGCCAAGCACCGGCATTGTGTTCTCGTCATTGAGAGCTATTGAGGGAACCATGGCACCCGACTCGCCAGTCAACGTCATTCACCTGCCTGTGAAGGTTCGTGGGTTGGGACCAAGCCGGGATCCGTCGTCGAGCGAGGAGATCGATGCCATATCACTGGCGCTGGGTTCGAAATCGAACACGTCGAGGTTGCTCGCAATCCGTGTGGGGTTCACCGACTTGGAATGACGATATTACCGAGCCGAACGCGCCACCTAATCGTCACCCGGGCGTGCCGTCCCGCGCCCATCCGCGCCCTGGTCGGTATTCCACAATCTGGGCACCACGTAGAGTTGCGGTAGAACGCCGCGGCGTCGACATGCCGGTGTCCCGACGGCGGGGATCGAATTGCCGTCGTTGAGCGTGACGAAGTTGTGTTCGAGGGAGCAGCCCATGACCAAAAGTCTGTCAGGCGCGCCGGATCTCCTTCCCGGAGCGAGGGGCGCACCCACCCGGTGGACAAGTCGCTTACAGGGCTTGGTCACCACCATCGGCGTCAAGGTCATTCCGTGGGTACCGTCCGCCGCCAAGCGGGTGCTGTCGGGCGGTCGTTCGGTCATCATCGACGGCAATACGCTCGATCCCACGCTGCAGCTGATGCTGTCGGGTCTGCATGCCGTCGGCATTGACGGCCTGGTCGTCGACGACGATCCGGCCGCGTCGCGCGCCCAGCTGCGCGGCATGATTCTGAACCTTCCCGGGCCGCAGATTCACGTCACGGTGAACGACATCTCGCTGCCCGGACCGGCCGGTGAGATCCCGGCGCGGCACTACCGCCCGGCCGGTGGCGTCGCCGCGCCGCTGCTGGTCTTCTACCACGGCGGTGGCTGGACGATCGGCGACCTGGACATCTATGACGTGCTATGCCGATTGACATGCCGCGACGCGGGCATCCACGTGTTGTCGATCGACTACCGGCTGGCCCCCGAGCATCCGGCCCCCGCCGCGCTCGAGGATGCCTATGCGGCCTTCGAGTGGGCCTACGAACACGCCGCCGAACTGGGCGCGATCGGTGGGCAGGTCGCGGTCGGCGGGGACAGTGCGGGCGGCAACCTGGCGGCCATCGTGTGCCAGTTGGCGCGCGACGCGGGTGGCCCAGCCCCTGTGCTGCAATGGCTGATCTACCCGCGGACCGATTTCAGCGCGCAGACTCGGTCCCTGAGCCTGTTCGCCCGTGGCTTTTTGTTGACCAAGCGCGACATGGACTGGTTCGAGTCTCAATACCTGAGGGCGTCCGGTCTCGACAAGGCAGATCCACGGGTGTCGCCGCTGCTGGCCGAGTCGCTCGCCGGGCTGGCCCCGGCCCTCATCGCGGTCGCGGGTTTCGACCCGTTGCGCGACGAGGGCGAGAGCTACGCGGAGGCGCTGCGGGCCGCCGGGACCCCGGTGGACCTGCGTTCCATGGGTTCGCTGACGCATGGCTTCGCCAACCTGTTTCCGCTCGGGGGCGGCAGCGCCGCCGCGACGAATGAGCTGATTTCGGCTTTGCGGGCTCACCTGAGCCGGGCCTGAGCCCGCGCTCAATTGCCGCCGGTACTCTAGAGTCGCCGTCGCCCGATTGCGGTCGGGACAAGCCGATACACGTGAGGATCAGCGAACCCGTGGCCGACAAATCCAAACGCCCCCCGCAATTCGACCTGAAGTCCGCCGGCCGCAGTTCCAGCCGACTCGTCCCGATCGCGGCCACCGCGGTGGTCGTGGTCTTCGCGGTCGCCGTCGTCTTCTACATCGTGACGAATCACAAGAAACCAGCCGCTGTCACCTCGGGCCCCGGCGACGCGGTGCGGGTGACGTCGAGCAAGCTGGTCACCCAGCCCGGTACCAGCAACCCCAAGGCCGTGGTGTCCTTCTACGAGGACTTTCTGTGTCCGGCGTGCGGTAACTTCGAGCGGACTTTCGGGCCGACGGTGTCCAAGCTCATCGACATCGGCGCCATCGCGGCCGATTACTCCATGGTGGCGATCCTGGACAGCCAGCGAAACCAGAACTATTCGTCGCGGGCGGGTGCGGCGGCGTTGTGTGTCGCCGATGAATCCATCGATGCGTACCGCCGTTTCCATACCGCGTTGTACAGCCAGGGCATCCAGCCCGATGAGCGCGGCAGCAGCTTCCCCGACAACGCGAAGTTGATCGAACTCGCCCGCGAAGCCGGCGTCGTGGGCAAGGTCCCGGACTGCATCAACAGCGGTAAGTACCTCGCCAAGGTCACCGGGGCGGCAGCGGCCGACAAGATCAGCGCAACCCCGACGATCAAGATCAACGGCAACGAGTACGAGCCGACGACACCCGACGCCCTGGTCACCGCCATCAAACAGATCGTGGGCGACGTTCCGGGCATTGACACGGCTGCCACTCCTGCGAGCTCGTGACCAACCCGGTGTCAGCTGAACCTGTCGAGCATGCCGGCGACCTCTCACCGGCCCCGGCGCGGGAAGCGCGGGTACCGGCGCCCAGCGCATGGTGGGTGCTGATCGCGGGCGTGATCGGGTTGGTCGCCTCGATGGCGCTGACGATCGAGAAGTTCAAGATTCTGCTCGATCCCCATTACGTGCCGCCGTGCAACGTCAACCCAATCGTGTCGTGCGGCTCGGTGATGACGACGCCGCAGGCCTCGCTGCTGGGCTTTCCCAACCCACTGCTGGGCATCATCGGCTTCACCGTGGTGATGGTCACCGGCGTGTTGGCGGTAGCAAAAGTTCCTCTGCCCCAATGGTATTGGATCGGACTGACGGTCGGGACCCTGATCGGCGCGACGCTCGTGCACTGGCTTATCTTCCAGAGTCTCTACCGAATTGGCGCGTTGTGCCCCTATTGCATGGTGGTCTGGGCGGTCACCATCCCGCTGCTCGTGGTGCTCGTCTCCATCGTGTTTCGCCCGGCGCTCGAGCGCGGGGACAGCGCCGTAGCGCGGGTGCTGTACCAATGGCGATGGTCGATCGTCACGCTGTGGTTCACCGCGGTGTTTCTGCTGATCATGGTGCGATTCTGGGATTATTGGTCAACACTTTTATGAGTTACCGGCTTTAGGGGGCTACCCGTGATCTCCAAAGTGCTCGTCGCCAATCGGGGGGAGATCGCGATCCGCGCCTTCCGCGCCGCCTACGAACTCGGCATCGGGACCGTGGCCGTCTACGCCTACGAGGACCGCAATTCGCAGCATCGGCTCAAGGCCGACGAGTCGTATCAGATCGGCGACGTCGGCCACCCGGTGCGGGCGTACCTGTCCGTCGACGAAATCGTCGAAACCGCTGTCCGCGCGGGCGCCGACGCCGTCTACCCCGGTTACGGGTTTCTTTCGGAGAACCCGGAGTTGGCCGCGGCGTGCGCGTCCGCCGGCATCACGTTCGTCGGCCCCAGCGCCGAAGTGCTTAAGCTGACCGGAAATAAGTCCCGGGCCATCGCCGCGGCCCGCGAGGCGGGCCTGCCCGTGCTGATGTCGTCGGCACCGTCGGCCTCGGCCGACGAACTGGTATCGGCCGCCGAAGGCATGCGTTTTCCGTTGTTCGTCAAGGCGGTTGCCGGTGGTGGCGGGCGGGGCATGCGTCGCGTCACCGATATCGCCGCGCTGCCCGAAGCGATCGAAGCCGCCAGCCGCGAGGCCGAGTCGGCATTCGGTGACCCGACCGTCTATCTGGAACAGGCGGTGATCAAACCACGACACATCGAGGTGCAGATACTGGCCGACAGCCACGGCAACGTGATTCACCTATTCGAGCGCGACTGCAGCGTGCAACGCCGCCACCAGAAGGTCATAGAACTGGCGCCCGCGCCGAATCTCGCCGCCGAATTGCGCGACAAGATATGCGCCGACGCGGTCGCTTTCGCCCGCCAAATCGGATACAGCTGCGCCGGCACAGTGGAGTTTCTGCTGGACGAAAACGGCCAGTACGTCTTCATCGAGATGAACCCGCGGATCCAGGTGGAACACACCGTGACCGAGGAGATCACCGACGTCGACTTGGTCTCCAGTCAGCTGCGCATCGCGTCCGGGGAGACGCTTGACGATCTGGGTCTGGATCAGGGCGACGTTCGGCCGCACGGCGTCGCACTGCAATGCCGGATAACCACCGAGGATCCGGCGAACGGCTTCCGGCCGGACACCGGCCGGATCAGCGCGTTGCGCACCCCCGGCGGCGCCGGCATCCGCCTGGACGGCAGCACCAACCTCGGCGCGGAGATCAGCGCGCACTTCGATTCCATGCTGGTCAAGCTGACCTGCCGGGGCCGCGACTTCCGCACGGCGGTGGCCAGGGCGCGCCGCGCCATCGCGGAGTTCCGGATCCGCGGCGTGTCGACGAATATCCCGTTCCTGCAGGCGGTCCTGGACGACCCGGACTTCCAGGCGGGCCGCGTCACCACGTCGTTCATCGACGAGCGGCCGCAGCTGCTGACCGCGCGCGCCTCGGCCGACCGCGGCACCAAGATCCTGAACTATCTGGCCGATGTCACCGTCAACAAGGCGCACGGTACGCGCCGGTCCACGGTGTACCCGCACGACAAACTGCCGGACATCGATCTGGAGGCACCACCACCCGCCGGATCCAAGCAGCGGCTGGTCGAGCTGGGGCCGGAGGGTTTCGCGCGCTGGCTGCGGGAGTCGCCAGGGGTCGGCCTTACCGACACCACGTTCCGCGACGCCCACCAATCTCTGCTGGCCACCCGACTGCGCACCAGCGGTCTGCAGATGGTGGCGCCGTATCTGGCTCGGGTCATGCCCCAGCTGCTGTCCGTGGAGTGTTGGGGCGGTGCCACCTACGACGTGGCACTGCGTTTCCTCAAGGAGGACCCTTGGGAGCGCCTGGCCACGCTGCGTGCGGCGATGCCCAATATCTGCCTGCAGATGTTGTTGCGGGGCCGGAATACCGTTGGCTACACGCCCTATCCGGAGCTGGTCACGTCGGCGTTCGTCGACGAGGCAACGGCCACCGGCATCGACATCTTCCGAATCTTCGACGCGCTCAACAACGTTGAGTCGATGCGCCCGGCGATCGATGCCGTGCGCGAAACGGGTTCTGCGATAGCCGAAGTCGCGATGTGCTATACCGGCGATTTGTCCGACCCCGATGAGCATCTGTACACGTTGGACTATTACCTCAAACTGGCCGAGCAGATCGTGGATGCCGGCGCACACGTGCTGGCCATCAAAGACATGGCCGGACTCTTGCGGCCACCGGCGGCGCAACGGCTGGTCGGTGCGCTGCGCAGCCGCTTCGACCTGCCCGTGCACGTGCACACTCATGACACACCGGGCGGCCAGTTGGCCAGTTACGTCGCCGCTTGGCACGCCGGGGCCGATGCCGTCGACGGTGCCGCGGCGCCGATGGCGGGAACCACCAGCCAGCCCGCGCTCAGTTCGATCGTCGCCGCCGCGGCGCACACCGAGTACGACACCGGTTTGTCGCTCTCGGCGGTGTGCGCGCTGGAGCCGTACTGGGAGGCACTGCGAAAAGTATATGCGCCCTTCGAATCTGGGCTACCGGGGCCGACGGGACGGGTCTACCGTCACGAGATTCCCGGCGGCCAGCTGTCCAATCTGCGCCAGCAGGCGATTGCGCTGGGATTGGGGGATCGGTTCGAGGAGGTCGAAGAGGCCTACGCCGGTGCCGACCGGGTGCTCGGCAGGCTGATCAAAGTTACCCCGTCGTCGAAGGTGGTCGGTGATTTGGCGCTGGCGCTGGTCGGCGCGGGGGTGAGCGCAGACGAATTCGCCTCCGAGCCAGCGCGATTCGATATCCCGGAATCGGTGCTCGGGTTTCTGCGGGGCGAGCTGGGTGATCCGCCCGGCGGGTGGCCCGAACCGCTGCGCACGGAGGCGCTGGCCGGCCGCGCGGCGGCCAGGCCCACCCAGCCGCTGACGACGGACGACGAGGCCGCCCTGGCATTGGCCGGGTCCAAGCGTCAGGCCACCCTCAACCGGCTGCTATTCCCTGGCCCGACAACGGAATTCGAGGAGCACCGGGAAATCTACGGCGATACTTCGCAATTGTCGGCCAACCAGTTCTTCTACGGTCTTCGGCAGGGTGAGGAGCACAAGGTGAAACTGGAGCGCGGGGTCGAGCTCTTGATCGGGCTGGAGGCGATCTCCGAACCCGACGAGCGCGGCATGCGGACGGTGATGTGCATCCTGAATGGCCAGCTGCGGCCGGTGTTGGTGCGCGACCGCAGCATCGCCAGCGCGGTACCGGCCGCGGAGAAGGCCGACCGCGGCAATCCCGGGCACATCGCCGCACCGTTCGCCGGGGTGGTCACCGTGGGGGTGGCAGCCGGCGACCAGGTGAACGCCGGCCAGACCATCGCCACCATCGAGGCAATGAAGATGGAAGCCCCGATCACCGCCCCCAAAGACGGCACCGTGGAGCGGGTGGCGGTGTCGAGCACCGCCCAGGTGGAGGGCGGCGACCTGCTGGTGGTGGTCAGCCCCGCGCAAGCGGACGGTACCCCCTGACGCGGATCATCGGCGGCGTCGCCGGGGGCCGGCGCCTGGTCGTCCCGCCGCGGGGAACCAGGCCCACCACCGATCGCGTGCGAGAATCGCTGTTCAACATCGTGACCGCGCGGCGCGACCTGACCGGCCTGGCCGTGTTGGACCTGTACGCCGGTTCGGGCGCACTTGGGCTGGAGGCGCTGTCCCGCGGCGCCGCGTCCGCGCTCTTTGTGGAGTCCGACCAGCGCAGCGCGACCGTCATCGCCCGCAACGTAAAGGCGTTGGGCCTGCCCGGTGCGACGCTGCGCCGGGGCACGGTGGCAGCCGTGCTGGCGGCAGGGACCCCGTCGCCGGTGGACCTGGTGCTGGCCGACCCGCCCTACGATGTCGACAACGCCGAGATCGAGGCCGTGCTGGCCGCTTTGACCGGTTGCGGCTGGGCGCACGAGTCGACCGTCGCGGTGGTGGAGCGTGCGACCGCGGGAGCCGCGCTGGCCTGGCCGGCCGGCTGGGATCCGTGGCAACCGCGCGTGTACGGCGACACCCGTCTGGAGCTTGCCGAATGGGCCTGAACTGCCGGTGTAGCCTCGACGTTCATGTGCGCCCCTCTCCCCAGCAACCGGGAGGTGCCCCCACCTCATCGCTTCGCTCTGCATCGTCGCCGGCGCGCATGAGCGGCGCGGTTTGCCCGGGTTCCTTTGACCCGGTGACGTTAGGCCATATCGACGTCTTCGAACGCGCCGCGGCTCAGTTCGACGAGGTGGTGGTCGCGATCCTGGTCAACCCCGCCAAGAGGGGCATGTTCGACCTCGATGAGCGGATCGCGATGATCGAGGAGTCGACGACGCACCTACCCAACTTGCGGGTGGAGGCGGGACAAGGTCTGGTGGTCGACTTCGTCAGGTCCCGCGGGATGAACGCCATCGTGAAGGGCCTGCGCACCGGGACCGATTTCGAATACGAGCTGCAGATGGCCCAGATGAACAAGCACATCGCCGGCGTCGACACGTTCTTTGTGGCGACCGCGCCAACGTATTCGTTCGTGTCGTCGTCTTTGGCCAAAGAGGTCGCGATGCTGGGCGGTGATGTGTCGCAGCTGCTGCCCGAGCCGGTGAACCGCCGTTTGCGCGGGAAGCTGGCAGGCGGCGGCGTTTGAGGTAGAGCACGTTCCACTGCGCCTCGACTACTCGTCGGGCGAGGAACGCGTCAACAGGATGGAGGAGCAGCACCGATGGCGGCAACGACTGAGGACCCCCAAGCTACGGTCGACAGGTTCGTGAACGCGCTTGTTGAGGGAAGGCTCGACGACGCCCGCCCACTGCTGCACGACGACTTCGTCGTCTACGAAGCGGGTGGCCTACCGTTTAGCGGCGAATATTACGGTCCGCAAGGCTTTTTCGAGCTTTTTGAGAAGATAAGCGAGAGCCTGGACCTCGCGCTGGACCCGCACATCCAGTATCTGTCCACAGGCGACACAGTTGCGATGCGCAGTCGGCTGAAATTCACCGCGCGGGCCTCGGGCAAAAGCGTCGAGATTGGTTTGGTCGAGATCTACCGTCTCCGCGATGGATTGATCGTGGGGCTCGACGTGTACTACAAAAATCCATCGGCGGTCGCGGCGCTACTTGCCGTGTAAATCGGTGACGAACTCGTCCGCTCGTTTGACCGCGGTCAGAAAACGATGGTCTGGTTGTCGTGCACGATAACTCGGTCTTGACAGTGCCAGAGCACCGCACGGGAGAGCACCGCCCGCTCCACGTCTGCGCCGACGCGTATCAGGTCCTCGACGGTGTGCGTGTGGTCGACACGGACGACGTCCTGTTCGATGATCGGCCCCTCGTCGAGCACTGCGGTGACGTAGTGGGCGGTCGCGCCGACCAGCTTGACGCCGCGTTCGCGTGCTCGCTTATAGGGGGACGCGCCGACGAATGCCGGCAGGAACGAGTGATGGATGTTGATCAGCGGGCAGCCGACTCCGTCCAGGAACGTCGGAGTCAGTATCTGCATGTAGCGAGCCAGCACCACCAAATCCACATTGCCGCTGAGCAACTGAAGCTGGCGCTGTTCGGCCTCGGCGCGGGTATCGCGGGTGGCCGGGATATGTATGAACGGCACACCGAAGGGCCGCACACGCTCGGCCAGATCAGGGTGGTTGGAGATCACCATGGCTACTGACATCTGAAGTTCGCCGCGACGGTTGCGCCACAACAGATCCAGCAAGCAGTGGTCCTCCTTCGACGCCATGATTGCGACCCGCTTGGGCTTGGCGGCCTCGGTAAACCGGTAGTCGATAGTGAATTTGTCGGCCACGGTGCCGGCGAACTCGCGTTCCAGCCCGTCGATGGCGGCGGTCAGGCCCGGCAGGTGAAAGATCGCGCGCTGCAGAAATGTCCCGTCCTCCGGCGCGGTGGAGTGCTGGTCCAGGGAAATGATGTTGGCGCCGGCCTGCGTCAAGAAGGTGCTCACCGCGGCGATCAGCCCAGGGCGGTCGTGGCAGCGAAGCAGCAGTCGGCCGATATCGGCAGGCAGCGGCGGACCGGCAGGTGGCTGCGGGTATTTTTCAGGCTCTGTCGGTGTTGGCACCTTTGATCATGGCTTTCTTTGCCGGTAGGTCCCACGGGGATCGCGGAATCTCAAATTTCCGCGCGCCACGATACCGCCCATCGTCGCAACCATCGGAATGTCCCCCGGTGGCCACCAGCCGGAGAGCGGCCGGTATCAGCCGCGTGTGCCTCCAGAGACAACTCGTAGGCCAGCCCAGCGGAGCGCGACTTCGACGGTTGGCCGGTCGCTCGCGCGAACAGCGATGTAGCGGGCGCGTATCACCGAATCCGCATTGCCGCTTAGCAACTGCAGCTGGGCTCGAGCGGTTGGCCGGGCCGCTTCGCCGTGCTGTTAATGGGAATGCTCGGTGTGATCGTGGTGACCGTGCTCCGCGTCAGGGGGGCCACCCATCATGCGCACCATCGGGAGTCCTCCCGAAGTGATGAAGCGGTACACGAGCAGTGCCGCGATGACGAGGAAGACGATGTTGAGCCAGGTGGTGTAGTTCCACGAGATGCCGGCCTGCATGACCGTCGCATTTCGCTGGGTAGGGATGAGATTCGCTGTGCCGAATATGAGTTCGACGAGGTATCCGGCGGCGACCATCGCGGCGTAGAAGGTGCCCAGCAGCGTCAGCATCATTCTGGTGCCGTAGTACTTGCGGTAGATGTTCAAGATCGGCAGGATCAGCAGGTCGGCGTAGATGAATGCGATGACACCGCCGAAGCTGATGCCTCCGTTCCACAGCACCGCGGCCAGTGGCACATTGCCGAT
>DATMMZ010000192.1:0-2299 GCA_035569455.1 Mycobacterium sp.
GGGCCGGTGTTCTCCGACTACACCACGGTCGGCTGGACCGCGCAGCCACCCCGGCAGAAGCTGATCAGCGCCGAGCCGCAAGTCGTGCGCTTTGCCGGCGCCGAATACACCGGCGTGTCGCTGGCCGACTTCCTGTCCGACCTGGCGAAGAAGGTCCAAGCCAACGACGCCACCCTTCGCCAATACCATCGCCTCAGGGGAGCAGCGCCCACACCGGCACCGGCCGCGGAGGTCGACGCGGGCACCCCACTGAGCCGCGCCGAACTCTGGCGCCAGATCGAGGCCGACCTCGACGCCAAGACCACACTGATGGTGGAAACCGGCATCTCCTGGTGGGACGGCATGTACACCCGGCTCCCAGGCGGCGCACGGTTCGAGATCGAGATGCAGTGGGGCTCCATCGGCTGGGCCGTCCCCGCTGCGTTCGGCTACTCGGTGGGCCTGGAAGCCGACCGGCGCCTGGTCGCGGCGATCGGCGACGGATCCTTCCAGCTGACTGCCCAGGAAGTGTCCAACATGATCCGCCATCGCCAAGAGATCCTGATCTTCCTGGTCAACAACCGCGGATATGTGATCGAGTCGGCCATCCATGACGGCCCGTACAACTACTACAAGAACTGGGACTACGCCGGCCTCATCGACGTGTTCAACGCCGAGGACGGCCACGGCCTGGGGCTGACGGCCACCACGGCGGCCGAACTGGCGGACGCGATCGCCACAGCCCGCGCCCACAAGGGCGGCCCGGTCCTCATCGAATGTCAAGTACCCAACGAGGACGCCAGCCCTGAGGTCATCTCCTGGGGATCCAAAGTCGCCCGCGTCAATGCCCGCCCACCCCAAAACATCTAGAAGGAGAAAGAACAATGACCGACCAACTCATCGGCGCGCACAATGCGCACAATGAACTGCACAGCGAGCAGGGTGCCCGCTCAGGCGAACACCCGGGGCGCTCGGCCAACCCGATCATCAAAGTCCACGACGTTCTCTGGCTAGAGTTCGAGAAGCCGGACCTGGTCAAGGCCGAAGCGTTTGCCCACTCCTTTGGTTTCGCCACGGTGCTGCGCACCAGCGATGAGCTGCACCTGCGGGGCAGCGATGCCGGCGCGCCCTGTGTGCTGATCCGCCGCGGCCAACGCGAGAAGTTTCTCGGGCCGGCGTTCGTGGCCGCCGAGCAGTCGGATCTTCTGCGGCTGGCCGACGCGACGGGGACCAGCGTTCGCCCGCTGCCTGAGTCGCTTGGCGGGGTGACCGTTGATCTGGTCGACCCGAGCGGGCTGCCGGTGCGCGTGGTGTCGGGCACCCACCGGCTCGAGGCACTGCCCGCCGCGCAGACGCCGCACGTGTTCAACTTCGGCCACAAGAAGGTCCGGACCAACGCGATGCAGCGCCCGCCGCGGGTGCCCACCAATGTGCAGCGGCTCGGACACATCGTGGTGCAGACGCCGAAGTACATCGAGGCGCTGAACTGGTACCTCGACACGTTCGGCATGATCGTCAGCGACTTCTCCTACTACCCCGGCCAGCGCGAGCGCGGGCCGATCTTGAGCTTCATCCGCTGCGATCGCGGCTCCGTCCCCGCCGATCACCACACCCTGGCGATGGCGCTGGGTCCGGTCAAGCGCTATATGCACTCCGCCTACGAGGTCGCAGACCTCGACGCGCTGGCCGCCGGCGGCGAATACCTGCGCGAACAAGGGTATTTCCGCTCGTGGGGCATCGGCCGCCACATCGAAGGCAGCCAGATCTTCGACTACTGGCGTGACCCGGACGGTTTCCTGGTCGAGCACTATGCCGATGGCGACATGTTCGACAACACCCTTCAGCCCGGTTGGGCCGCGATGCATGCCTCCGGCCTGTATCAGTGGGGACCGCCGCCGAGCAAGGACTTCCTGGGCCTTGGATCACCGCGCGAAGTGGCGAGCGAACTCGCCGTGATGACCGACGCCCTGCGTCACGACAACGAATTCGACCTGTCCGCCCTGCGCGGGCTGTTCGCCGTAGCCAATTCCTAACAAACACCAACTGAAAGAGAGAAGAAACCGTTATGACCACATCAATCCTGCGCACCGCCGACGCGTGGTGGGTGCAGACCGCCTCGGGTGCGGCTCGCGTCGATACCGACGCGACCACCACACGTGAGTTGCTGGCCGACCGTTCGGCCATCGACGCCGCTGCCAAGAGCACCGACACCGTGCCGGTGGAAAGCCTTGCGCTGCTGTCCCCGATCACGACGCCGTGCCGCGTGGTGGCTCAGGCCACCAACTTCGCGTCGCATGTCAAAGACGTCGGCCGCGACCCC
>DATMMZ010000193.1:0-7035 GCA_035569455.1 Mycobacterium sp.
GAGGTCGCACAGATGCACGGCTACCAGCCGGGCTCCGTCGTGCCAACCACCGAGCTGGTGTTGTCACATACGCACTCCGACGACAAGCCGGCCGTTACCGCGTTGGTCGACAACATGATTCGTCACGGGCAGCCGTTCAGCAGCCGCCATCGCATCATCGACACATACGGCAGGGTTCGCATAGTTGTCGTCGTGGGTAATCGTCATGCCGATGAAACCGAGGAAGTGATCGGCACCGCCGGCTTCTATGTCGACATCACCGATTCCTACGAGAGCGACGTACAACGTCGCCTCGGGCAAGCCAGGAAAAACATCGCCGCCGACCGCGCCGTGATTGAGCGGGCAAGGGGCATTTTGATGTACGTCTACAACTTCTCTGCCGGAGATGCGTTGAGCGCGTTGAAATGGCGTGCTCGGGAGACCGGGTTGAACCTACGCGTGTTCTGCGAACAGTTCGTGCGCGAGGTTACTGAGGCCAACATGACGCCCGATCTGGTGCGCAGGGAAGTCGACCATCTGCTGCTCACCGCGCACGCACGGGTCCGTGACGGCTGAGGCGGCTAACCGGTGAGCCTGGACATGCAAGAGCGCCGCGAGCTCTGTGATCTCTTCGACGATCTCGGCCCTTCCGTTCCTACCCTGCTCGAGGGCTGGACGGCTCACGACCTGGCCGCCCATCTCGTTTTGCGAGAACACGATCTGGTCGCGGGCCCTTGCATGGTCCTGCCCGGTCCCTTCCAACGGTTCGCCGAGCGGCGCAGGGCCGGATTGGCTCAGCGCAAGGACTTCACCTGGCTCGTCGGGCGAATCCGGTCCGGCCCGCCAGTCGGATTTTTCCGCATCGGATGGGTTCGCGGTTTAGCGAATCTCAACGAGTTCTTTGTTCATCACGAGGACATTCGCAGGGCCAATGGCCAAGGGCCGCGCAGCCTTACGCCCGCGATGGATGCTGCCTTATGGCGAAACGTTCGCCGCGGCGGCCGCTACCTTTGTCGCCGGCTGCACGGTTGCGGACTCGAGATCGAGTGGACTGGAACCAACGAGCGGGTGACCGTCCGACCGGGGTCGCCCGCGGCTCGACTCAGCGGTCTGCCGGGCGAACTCCTGCTGTACGTCTTCGGGCGCCAGTCGGCGGCGCAGGTCGAAGTGAGCGGACCACCGGAGGCCGTTGCGGCGGTGCATCGCACGCACTTCGGCATGTGAGTCCGGCGCGGGCCTGAGGTTCGGGTGTGGATCTTTGCCCGCCTCACAGCGACAATTTTCGGCGGTGCGCCGAGAAGCGTTTAGTTGTCGCTGTGAGGCGGGCAGATCGACTACCCCGAACTTTGTGTTACGTAAGTGATTTCGATGGGCCTACGCCTCTTCCGCAGTGAAGAGAACATCGGGGTTGAGGATGCCCGCGGGGTCGAAGCTCTGCTTGATCCGGCGCATCAGGTCTATCTTCGCCGGGTCTTCGAGCTTGAGGAAGTAAGGGGTCTTGGCGCGGCCAAGGCCGTGTTCGCCCGAGATCGCTCCACCTAATTCCATTGCCAGCGCGAAGATGTCGGTCAACAGCTTCTTCTTTTTCTCCGGATCCTTGCAAAAGATGGCCAGGTGCACGTTCCCATCGCCGGCGTGCCCGCAGCCCACCGCGGCGCCGCCGGCGGCCAACGCCAGCCCGCGTGCGGTGGCAATGAACTTCGGCATCGCGGAGCGCGGCACCACGGTGTCGATGAGGTCGTCGGCGCCGACCGCCTTCATCGTCCAAAACGCCTTTTCGCGCGCCTCGATCAGCTTGCGCGCTGAGCCTCCTTCCAGCACGTAGGCGTCGACGGCACCCAACTCGGCGAGCAGCTCGCCGGCCGCCTCGACGTCCTCGCTCAGCCGATCTGCGGTGCGGTTCTCAAGTCCCACAACAAGATACGCCTCGCAGCTGTCGCGGATCTTGTCTGGAATACCGAGCTCCAGGTTCTGGGTGTGGACGAGTGCGGCCATCGTCATGTTGTCGATGTACTCGAGGATGTAGGGCGCGAGCCCGCTGGCGAGGACCTTGGGCACCGCCGTCATGACTTGGTCGAAGTCGGCGAACGGAGCGAGCACCGTGGCGCTGTGGTCGACCCGCGGATACAGCTTGACGGTCACCTCGGTGGCCAGGGCCAGGGTGCCTTCGGAGCCGACGATCAGCTGCGTCAGGTCGTAGCCGGTGGACACCTTGGCGATCTTGCCGCCGGTTCGGATGATCTCGCCCGTTGCCAGCACCGCCTGCAACCCGAGCACGTTGTGGCGGGCTATCCCGTACTTAACCGCGCGCATCCCGCCGGCATTGGTTCCGACGTTCCCGCCGACGCTGGAGGACAGCTCGCCCGGTTGCACCATGTACCTAAGCCCGACATCGACGGTCGCGGCATCGAGCTCGGTCAGAGTCACCCCTGGTTGGACGACGGCGACCTGGTTGGTCGTATCGACCTCCAGGACCGCGTTCATTCGCTCGAAGGAGATCAGCAGCCCGTCCGCGCGCGGTCGTGCCGCCCCCGACAGGCCGCTGCCGGACCCGCGGGCCGTCACCGGCACGCCGTGTTCCGAGGCGGCCGTCAGCAGCTGCGAAACCTCTTCTGCGGTTGCCGGCTTGGCGACGTACGCCGGCTTCTGCGGCGGCGTCGCCAACTCCTCGTCGTGCCAGTAGTCGTCGGGGATTGCGTCCCCCGTCAGCAAGTTGCTGGTCCCGACGATTTCCGCGAACCGGGTCGTTGTATCGCTCTGCACAGCGATTTACTCTATCCGCGGGTCGCGGTGACACCATATACCTGTGACGGATGAGCTGAATCCGGCGGAGGAACCGAACGTCGTCGCCGCCGACTTCGAGCGATGCTTGGAGCTCGGGGAGACCGGCATCCGCGACGACCAACACTTTGCCACGCTGCTCGGCCTGACGAACTACTACGCCGCCCGGGCCGACCTACATCGGCTGTCGCAGTTGCTTGAGACGCTGCGCGCGGGGCTTGACGACGCGCGGGCGTGGTATAGGCCCGTGATCGAAGCCCTTTACGGGAATCTGGCATTCATCCTCGGGGACATGAATACGGCCCGATTCCGCATTGAGGCCGCGAACAGGGAGTTGGGTGCACTGGCGGGCCTCGGGATCGACATGGTGTGGTTCATGGCGAGCGACCCGATTGTGGCGGCGTGGCTGCACCTCGCCTGGGCCCTCCTCATGCAGGGTGAGGTCGGCGCCGCGGAGTCGGAACTGGGCAGGGCCGCGGAGCGGGCCGAAGCGGTGAGCGTCCCGCAAGGTCACTACAGCCTCGGCTTGGTCCGGTTAATGGAGATTTGGATCCACATCGAGGCGGGTCAATTGGACCGGGCCGGGGAATCGAGCGCCGAACTGACAGATCAGGCCGAATTCGCGGCCACTCAACGTGCCACGGTCAACGCAATGGCCGCGCTGCGCGCGGACCCCACGGACCCGGCCGAATTGTCGGAGTGCCTCGACGCCATGACCGAATTGGTCGACACCTGGCGCGCGATCGGAATGAACCTCTACACCACGTTCTTCGACGCCGTCATCGCCCGCTTGCTGATCGCCCTGCAGCGGCCTGATGAGGCCCGGGCCCGCATAGAAACCGGCCGGCAACTCGCCGACGACACGGGGATGCGTTTCTACGACGCCGAACTGCTGCGGTTGCGGGGTCACACGTCCACCGATTCTGCTGCGCGAGCGGGGGCGTTTCGATATGCCAGGGATATAGCCCGTCGGCAGGGCGCCCACCTCTTCGAATTGCGCGCCGTGCTAGACGATTTCGAGCTGCGCGGTGAGCCGGCTGCGGCGGAACTGGTCGAGGCGCTGGACCGGATTCCCGCCGACAGCACCTTGCCCGAGGTGGCGCGCGCCCGCGCCGCATTGGCGGCGATGCGCCCCGGGTGCGGGTAAAAATCTCAGTTGGTTCTCAGGTGCGGGGAGCATGCTATGCGTCGTGCACCCGGTGGTTGGAGTAGCTCTGCCACAACGCGACTCGCGGGTCGACCGGCCTTTGGTGGCGGGACTTGTGGTGCTGCACGGGATCGAGCTGCTCATGCTGCTGAAGGCCGCGGGGGTCACCGCGCGTCTGGCGCGTGCGCATCCGGGTCACGGGGCGGGGCTCCCGGCGCTATTGGTGCTCGCGGCGCTGCTGATGGTCGGATGGCAGGCCTGCCGACTGCTTCGCGGGCGGCGCTCACTGAACGTATCGGGGCTCGCCGTGCAGTCGGGGATATTGATGGCCTCGATCGCGGTGGCCGTCCAGAACCTCGCCGCCGGGTTGACAGGGATCGTGTTGGCGTGCGCGGTATTGGCCGGTTGGGGTCGTCTCGGCAAAGCTGGGCGCGCCGGCGCGACCTTCGAGACCCCCGTGGCTACCGAAAATGACGCTCCGCCGCAAACCATCGATAGCCGGCGAGCGTCGCAGATCCGGGTCGGTGGCGTCGTATTGGCGGTGCTGACGGCGTTGGTGGTGTTGGCCGCGTTGAGCATGCGCAGCCAGATCATTTTCGGGTTGGCGATTTTGGCCGTGATCTTCATTCCCCTTGAGCGGTTGTTCGCGTTGCATCCGCATCGAGTCCTGCGGCGAGGGTGGCGCACCGACGTGGTGCACTTTCTCGTCAACGGTACGGCGTTGCGGATCGGGATGCTCGTGTCGGTGGTCGTAATCGGCGGATTCCTGAGGGCTTTCGTGCCCGCACCGTTGCGCGATGCCGTCGCGGCGAGTCCGGGCTGGGCGCAGATCGCGGCGGGTTTGACGATCGCGACGATGGGCGGCTACGCGGGGCACCGGGCGGCTCATGAGGTGCCGTTGCTCTGGCGGTTCCACCGGGTGCATCACAGCAGCCGCGAACTGGACTGGCTTGCCGCCACTCATCTTCACCCCCTTGACGAGACCTTCACCCGTTCTGTGGCGGTCTTGCCGCTTTTTGCGCTGGGCTTCGGCCGGGTCAGCCTGGGCGCGTTCCTCATCCTGATCACGCTGCAGGCCATCTTCATCCACGCCAACGTGCGACTTGGCTTCGGCCCGCTGCGATGGGTGATCGGCACTCCCCAGTTCCACCATTGGCATCACGCCCGTGAACCGCAGGCCTACAACAGCAACTACGCCGGTGAATTCCCCCTGCTGGACGCGCTATTCGGGACGTTGTATTTTCCGGCCAACCGCTGGCCCGCGCAGTACGGCGTCGACGACACCCAACCCGACGGGTATCTGCGTCAAATCGCCTGGCCGTTTCGCACGCGCGGCGCAGCTCAATCTGAGTTGGACAGGTTGATGACGTCGGGGCCGGGCACCGCGGCGTAGAGGTTTTCGATTTCCGCGGAATACTTCTCAGCAATAGGCTTGCGTTTGAGCTTCATCGTCGGGGTGAGCTCGTCTCCGCCCGGCTCCCACGGGGTCCCGACGATGAGGAACCGTTTGATCTGCTCGACGCGGGAAAGTTTGGAGTTTCCCTCGAGGACAGCGGCGATCAGCATTTCCCTCGCCTCGCGATGTTGCGCGAAAGCGGCCAGCGACGGGTCGGCCATGCTGAGCGCGGCGGCTTGTGCGGCCACGGCATCACTGTCGAGGACGACGAGCGCGGTGACGTACGGCTTGGCGTCACCGAAGGCCACCACCTGGTCGATCAATGGGGACGTGGACTGGATCGCCATCTCGATGTTGGCGGGGGAGAGGTTCTTTCCGGCTTCGTTGACCAGCAACTCCTTCTTGCGGTCGAGGATCGTTACGAAACCTTGTTCGTCGATGGTGCCGATGTCACCGGTATGCAACCAGCCGTCGAGATCGATCGCCTCAATGGTCTTCTCCGGCTGATGCCGGTAGCCGCGCATCACGACTGGCCCGCGTATCAGCAGTTCGCCGTCGCCGGCCACCGAGATCTCGACGCCGGAAAGCGGCTGCCCGATCGAACCGACCTTGTACTCGCCGGGCCGGTTAGAGGTCCCGCAGCCCACACTCTCCGACAACCCCCACACCTCGTAGACGGGAATGCCCAGTCCCCAAACGAATTCGATCGTTTCGACCGGGCTCGGCGCCGCACCGATTACTGCCCATCGCACCTGGTCCAGGCCGAGCGCGTGGCGCAACTTTGCCAGCACGAGGCGATCGGCGATGTTGCGGCGGAAGGCAAGTGACGGGGGTACGGACTCGCCGGCCAGTGTCAGGCGGGCGGCCTGGATGCCGGTGTCGATGGCCCACAGCGCCAACTGCCGCCTGATGCCGGTCGCCTCGGTGTCCAGTTTCGTTTCGATTCCGGTTTTGATCTTGTTCCACACTCGCGGCACCCCGAGAAACATCGTGGGGCGAACATCGGGCAGCGCCTCCGCGATTGCCCTGGGGTCGGCGACGTCGGTCACCTGCACACCCAGCACCATGTTGGCGTAATGCCCGGTCACCCGGTCGGCGATGTGCGCGTGCGGCAGGTATGAGGTGATCCGGTCGGTCGGTTGCATGCCAATGAGATCGACGATTGCCGAAAACGCGGCCATCACATTGGCGTGCGTCAGCTCGACGCCCTTGGGTGGGCCGGTTGTTCCCGAGGTGTAGATGAGCGTCGCGATATCGCCTGGCCGTACCGCTCGCCACGCCGCATCGAAATCGAAATCGGCTTTGGCTCCCAAAGATTCGAGCTGTTCCAGCGTCAGGCAGCCGTCAACATCGGCGTCGACGACGATCAACTGAGCAAGGTCCGCCCCCGCCGCTTTGACAGCGGGCAGAAAATCCTTTTCGGTGATTACGACCTTGTTCTCGGCATTGCTGAACAGGTACCGAATCTGATCTGGCGCCGAGGTGTTGTAGATCGAGAACGCGATCGCGCCGATGTGCATGACGGCGGTGTCCGTCAATTGGAACTCTGGACGGTTGCGCAGCATGAGTCCGACCGTGTGGCCGGGTTGCACACCGAGCGCCGATAGCCCGGCGGCAATCTTGCGCACGCGGTCGGCGTACTGGCGCCACGTGATGACCACTTTGTCGCCGACTGTCCGGATGGCCACCGCGTCGGGCTCTAAGGCTGCGGTCTCCTGAAAAGCATGAGGCA
>DATMMZ010000194.1:0-15027 GCA_035569455.1 Mycobacterium sp.
AGCCGCAGTTGCTGCCGCACGGAATCGATCTCCGCCGCAGCATTGGGCACGCCGAAACCTGTGACTAGTGCCTGCATTTGATCGATCAAGGGTTTCAGGACCTTTTGCTGATGCTCGCGGCTGAACAACGTTTCCCGATACACCCGAATCTGGTCGAACAATTGCTTACGGCGCCGGTCGTCGTTACGCACGAGCTGTGCGATGATCCCGTCGCGGCCCAGCTTGAACGGCCTGCCGGGCTGGAGTGTCTGGTCGATGCCCCACGGGATCATCTTGAACTTGATGTCGCCCACGCCCGGTGCCGCGACGGCGGTCACGTCGTTGTAGATGTAGGTGTTGTTGGTGTTGTCGGCATATCCGTCCCAGTGCTTGAGGAAGAACTCCATCGCGTAGATCTTGAGGAACTGGTCCATGTCGAGCACCTGGTCCGCGCCGGCCAACCCGTTCGCTTTGATGTGACGGCACGCGAACTTCAGATCGGCTCTGTCCTCGAATTTGGAGAGGGACTCCACCCCGATGAACTTCAGCCTCTCTTCGAGGAAATCGTCATGATGCTCGAGCTCGTAGAGATTCCCCTTCATGTTGCCGTTGAAGTTGCGTTCGATGTAGCGCTTCATCACCGGCTCGGCATTGACGTAGATACCGGGGCTGTTGACGGCGCCGACCCCCTGGCCGATCAGTGTTCCGTTCACGAACACCCGGGCATAGTTGCATCGCGAATTGGGCAACCCGGCCATATCCAGCAACCGGTAGCCAAGCGTCTGCTTGATGTAAGACTTGTCCTGAATGGAGTTGTTGAGCGTCACATAGCGCGACCCGATCAGGGCTTCGATCGCGGGGACGTTGGCGTCGCCGAACTTGCCGAAGTCGACATGCAGGCACGGCTTGTCGCTGTTGATGGAGCCGCAGAATGATTTCTTCTTGACGCCCACGTCGGTGAACGTGGTCTTGGCCGGAAATCTGGTTCCGGATATCTCGACCGAAGCCGCCTTGTGCCACGTGAACCGGCTGCCACCGGTCCATTCGAAGTTGCACCGGCCGCCGTCTGGCTCCTCGTTTCGCACCGCATCCCACTCCGCGTGCGGCATCGTGATCTTGACCGTAATCACGTTGTTGAGCGCGTAAAAGGAATCGAGTGCGTGCTGCTGCAGATCGGTCATTGTCACATCTCCCGTACGTCGCGACCTTCCAACAGCATGCGGCAGCAAACCGCGTTCGACGTAAGTAGCACGGTACTCGTCTTCAGAAATCGCCATGCCACGGCTGCACAAGGAACTGTCGAGATTGGCTTCTCGCTTCCTTCCGGACATGCAACCGGCAGCGCCGCGGTCGCTGTGTGTCTGCGTGGTCGTTCCTCATCGGCGACGGGTGGGACCTAGCCGAAGAAGGCGCCGACGAGTCCGCCGGACGAGTCAAGTCCACCACTACTCGCCCGGGCAATCGCTACTAAAGGGCGCACTCGGAATCGCGGAGCCATCAGCCGTGCGTTCGCGCAGCACCTATTTTTGCGCCAAGCATCACCGGATCGCCGCCCGACGCGGCGCTCGCTGGGCAAATCGGCGCCTCGAAAAATTGGTTGACATACTGAGGTTCTCGAAATCGGTCGGTTACCGCGACGAAAGGTACTTCGCTGCGAAAAGTAATTTTGTACCGGGGCGGGAAGCGTCCGACACGCCGAAGACCGATTGGCGCGCCAAGCAGAATGGCCAGGCTCGCAACCACGATGGCCGCAGCGCCTCCGCGACCATGAACTGACGCTTCACCACCGTTCTCCTTTGAAGGCTGTGATCCGTCGATTGGCGTTGCGGACCGTTTGGACCGTTTGGACGCGGCGATCAAGTGTGCTGCGGACGGACTGCGGACGGCCCGGAAGGCATCTCCGCGCGCACACCCCAAACGAGGACTCAGCGATCGACGCCTTCGTGACCGGAGCGGACCAATGCGTTGCCAGGACGCAGGAAACCGGGCTGCTGGAGCTTCCGGACCCCCCGCAGCGTCCCTGAAGGGATCACGCGTTTGAAGAAGACGCTGGCGTCGAAGGCGGCGCGTACTTCCTTGACATAGGAATTCGGGATACCGAATCGGATCAGGCCCTGGCTGACGTCGACGAGGTCTGCCCGCCGAAACGCCTCCACCAGCGGCGCGTGGGGCCGGGTCGGGCCGTATCTGGAAAGCCGATGATGTTCGGCAACGATGAGCGCCAGCTCGTCGGACCAATTCTCCCGACCGGTCTCTTGCAGCCATGCGTCCTGTGCCTCGATCGACGGCACCAGGTAGTCGAGGGTATCGAACGCGGCCAGGTCATGAAACGCTGCGGCGATCGCGAGCTTGTCGTCGCGGTCGGGCCCGTGCGGAGTGAGCGCGCGGGCGAAGTTGACCACGCGGTAAACGTGCGCTTTGTAGGCGTCGTAGCCGGCTTCGTCGCCGTGGGCACGCTGGCGGTGAGACTCGAGGATCTCGTCGGCCAGGGGCAAGCTGCGGAGGATATCCGGCGTGATCACGACATGAGCGTACGTGCGGCACCCGCTTCACATCCCGAGCCGCGGTAGACGGTGGCGCGACTGACACCGAGGGTAGCCCCCAAGTCGAGGATGCGACTGGCGCTCGCGTTTGCGCCGGGCGGGTCTGGTGGGCAACGCCGGACCCGTCGATTCGCCGCGATTTCCCCCCACATGACGCACGAAGTAGCGTACCGACATGAGAGTTCTGCTCGTCGAGGACGAGCCACGATTGTCGGCGACTCTGTCTCGGGGGTTGAAGGCCGAGGGCTTCGTCGTCATCGCCGCCCACACTGGCGTCGAGGGCCTGCACGAGGCGATTGACAACACCTTCGACGTCGTAGTTCTCGACATCATGCTCCCCGGCCACAGTGGGTATGAGGTGCTGCGTCGCATGCGGGCGCAAGGCGTGTGGACGCCGGTCCTGATGCTGACTGCCAAGGACGGTGAGTACGACGAGACCGACGCGTTCGACCTCGGCGCCGATGACTATCTGACGAAACCGTTTTCGTTTCGAGTGCTGGTGGCGCGCCTGCGTGCGTTGGTGCGCCGCGGCGCGCCCGAGCGGCCGGTGACGTTGACCGCTGGATCGCTATCCTTGGATCCCACTCGGCACATGGTGCAACGCGGCACGACGCAGATCGCGTTGACTCCGCGTGAGTTCGGGTTGCTGGAGTTCCTCATGCGCAATAAGGGCGCGGTGGTGACAAAGGCCGAGATATTGCGCAACGTGTGGGATGCCCACTATCAGGGACCCGACAATGTTGTTGAGGTGTATGTGGGATATCTGCGCCGCAAGATCGATGTTCCTTTCGGCACCAGCACTATCGAAACAATTCGAGGCGTCGGCTACCGATTGGTTTGCTGAGGCAACGTCACGATAATCCTGGTTCCGCCGCCCCGGCGGTCGTCAATAGTGACCCTGCCGCGATGCGCCGCCACGACTTCGGCGACGATCGCTAAGCCCAAGCCGGTTCCTCCGCCGCTGCGGGCGCGGTCTGGGTCCAAGCGCACGAACCGTTCAAAGACCCGCGCTCGGTCGGCTGGGGCGATACCTGGGCCGTCATCACCGACGGTGACGATGACGTTGCCGTCTCGGCTGCCAACGTGGATCTCGACACGCGATTTCGCATGTCGGACAGCGTTATCCACGAGATTGCGGATCACCCGCGAGACCGCTGCCCGGTCGCCGACCAAACGCGCCGGCGAGATCGCGGTGTGGATCGTGCAGCCGGCGTCGCGTCGCACACGAGCGGCCTCCACCTCGGCAAGTTCGTCGAGCGGCACCTGCTCTTCGCGCATGACCAGGCTTTGTTCGTCGGCGCGGGCCAGCAAGAGCAGATCCTCGATCAGCACCCGCATGCGGTGCGCCTCGGGAAGCAGGGTGTCGATCGCCAACTCTGCATCGAGCAGTTCCGGATGCGCCTCGGTGACTTCCAACCCGGAGATGATGGTGGCCAGCGGACTGCGCAGTTCGTGAGAGGCGTCGCTGAGGAACCGCTGTTGCGCGCGGTGGCCGGCTTCGAGGCGCGCCAGCATTTCGTTCATGGTGACTGCCAGGGCTGAAATTTCGTCACGCCTAGTGGGCACGGGGACCCGCTCGGCCAAATCGGAGGTTGAGATTTCAGCCACCCTGCTGCGAATAGCGTCCACCGATTGTAGTGACCGGCGAACGAGCCTGTAGGTGGCAGTTGCTGCTACCCCGATAATGATCGGGGCACCGCAAGCAAACAGCAGCGCAACGGTCCGCGCAGTCGCCTCGACCGCCTCGCTACCTCCGCCGACGAGCACGGTGTAATCACCGGATGCCGTGTTGACCCTCTGCCCACTCACACGCATGTCGTCATTGGCCACCGCATCGTCTGACATGCCGCGCCGCAAGTTGAAGTCAAACTCAGTGATGGGCACTAGGGGTGTCGCGGGCGCAGATCCAGACCGCTTCACCACCTTGCCATTAGGGGCGACCACTTGAATTGCGACCACGCGCTGGTTGGTCGTCAGAAGTGTGCTGTCGAGATCGTCGGGCGAATCCGAGTGCAGGGCGTCAACAATGTGGCGAACTCTGCCCGCGGTGGCGTCGTCGACACCCGCCAACAACGACCGGTACAAAATCAGGTCCAAGCCCGCGCCCGCGAACGTAAGTGCGACCAGGACCACCACCGCGGCGATCGCGGCTGAGCGGGTGGAAATACCCAAATTGGGCAGTCGCAGTAGATGGGCGAGCTCACTTCGCCGCAGCGGCCGGGAAGACACCCACATAGTCTGATTCTGCACGGCTGAGAGCCGGCTGAGAACCGCGAAGCTCACGATCTTGCGAGCGCAGGCGATCGAGCTCAATGCCGTTCTCAGCGGCCTCTCAGTGGCCTGCTCATAGCCTGGCGCTCCCATGCTGACGACGATTCATCTCACCTTGCGGGCGCGCAGTCGCTGGATTCGACTGCTTCGCGGAGTGTTTCGTGGCGCTGGTACCAGCCGCACAGTTGGCGACATCGTCAATTACGCTGCAGCGCATCGGCGCCGGTCATACGAAACTGCGCCGACTGCAGCCGCAATCTCTGGAAGTTATCTCTTTGTGGGTCATCAGGAGGTCGCCGATGACCGTCATGTGTTAGCGCTTAGCGCCTTTGGTCAATCCAACGAGGGTGTCGTAGACATCGGTGCAAAGCCCATATGGCCGAATGTGATCGACGCGGCGGTTGCAGCCCAGCACACATCGGGATCCGACCGGTACACGATCAATTCGGGGAAGACCGAAGGACACGTCTCGGACGAAACGCCGTCCGATGGAGATCAAGCATGAGTGTACCGGTGGCGGAGGACTCAACTCCGTTCAACATTGGAGGACGTTGGACGGTCACGCTGATCTCAGTGTGTGTGACGTCAAGCTCATTTCTATTCATCAACGGCGTTGCTTTTCTGATTCCCTCACTCGTCGCTATGCGCCGAACGCCGTTGGCCGAGGCGGCTTTGCTGGCCTCGATGCCCAGCTGGGGCATGGTGACGACACTGGTTCTGTGGGGCTATCTCACCGACCGATTGGGCGAGCGGCTCGTGATGACTATGGGCTCGGCCCTCACTGCGGCCGCGGCTTTGTGCGCCGCATCGGTCCATTCGCTGGTAGTGATGGGAGCGTTCCTGTTCGCAGGCGGCATGGCCGCGGCGAGCTCCAACACCGCCGGAGGCCGATTGGTATCCGGGTGGTTTCCCCAAGGCCGGCGCGGGTTCGCAATGGGAATCCGCCAGACCGCGCAACCGCTCGGAATCGCCTTCGGCGCTTTTGTGATCCCGGACCTGACCGAACACAGCCCACGTTCAGGTCTGATGTTTCTCACCGCAGTGTGCGCCGTATCCGCGGTGGCCAGCGCGATTGGAATAGTTGACCCGCCGCGCAAACCCCGGAAGGCGGCGACCGACCAGGAGCTAGCCAGCCCGTACCTGGGCGCCGACACGTTATGGCGAATTCACGCGGTCTCAGCGCTGCTGATGATGCCCCAGGCAGTGACAGTGACCTTCATGCTGGTCTGGCTGATAAATGACCGTGGCTGGTCGGTTGCAGCGGCGGGAGGTGCGGTCACCGTATCGCAGCTGCTCGGTGCGTTGGGCCGCATCGTGGTAGGTCGCTGGTCTGACCGAATCGGCTCACGAATGGGACCTGTTCGCATCATCGCCATCGTCGCTGCAGCGGTTCTACTCCTCCTAGCTCTTTTCGATAGCACGAGTTCTCGATACGGGGTGCTACTCATGATCACCATCTCGGTGATTGCCGTGCTCGACAACGGGCTAGAGGCAACCGCGATCACCGAGTTCGCCGGGCCTTTCTGGAGTGGACGAGCCTTGGGCATACAAAACACCGCGCAGCGGCTGATGGCAGCTGCCGCACTGCCGCTGTTCGGCGCGCTCGCCGCCGCGGCCGAGTACCCCCTCGCGTGGGCCTTATGCGGGTTATTTCCTTTGCTAGCAGCACCATTAGCGCCGGTTCGATTGCTTCCCACTACTTCGACGCCAGCCAGCCGGAAACGGTTGGACGCCGATGTGAGCCCAATTAACAGCTTCGAGAGGGCAGTTCCTTAACGCGCGACGGAATGACGGATCCATAACTCGGATTGCTTGGCGCAGAGACGCTTAACGGCAATCCGGGTTGCGAGCAAGGGAGAAATGTTGAGCCACCATATCGATGCGGCCCGCCAGCCCACGGCATGCGGACCGACCGCTGACGTCGACGACACTCGACGGTTCGCCGAGTCCGAGGCAGATGTTCTGGACAAGCCACGGCTGCGCGGATGGATCCATCTTTATTGCGCCTTCGCGGCCTTCGTCGCCGGTTCGGCATTGGTCGCGGTGTCGTGGGCGGTGGCGTCGAAGCAAGCCGGGCATGCGACGTTGGCCTACACGCTGGCGATCGTGGCGATGTTCGCCGTTAGCGCCACCTATCACCGCGTCCATTGGGGTCCGGCCGCCAGGATCTGGATGAGACGGCTGGACCATTCGATGATCTTTGTGTTCATCGCCGGCACCTATACGCCCTTCGCCAGGCTGGACATGCCCCGCTCGACCGGGCATATGGTGCTGGCGATCGTGTGGGGTGGGGCGCTGGCCGGAATTGCGTTGACGCTGTTCTGGCCCGACGCCCCGCGGTGGCTGGGCGTGGCGCTGTATCTACTGCTGGGTTGGGTAGCGGTTTGGTACGCAGGGATGATCCTGCATAACGCCGGCGTGGCCGCGACGGTGCTGCTCGCGGTCGGCGGCGCCCTCTACAGCCTCGGTGGGGTGTTTTACGCACTGCGCTGGCCCGACCCGTGGCCGGCGACGTTCGGCTATCACGAGACATTTCACGCCTGCACCGCGGTCGCGGCGATTTGCCACTTCGTGGCGGTCTGCTTTGCGGTGTTCTAGCACCACCGCGGTGGCGTAAGTCTCTGATGCGCAGCGATTTCGCCGGTTGAAAGCTCACACCACTGAACTCAGATAAGGGAGGAGACCGCACATGACGAAAGCGGATGTAGCCGTTGTCCTCGCCTTATTCGCCGCCTTCGTATCCGCGCTCGGCAATGTGGTCCGGCAACGGTCCGCGCAGGAAGTTACTGACCAAAACGTCGGCCATGTCGAGCTGTTTTGCCTGTCGGTGCGCGATGTGCGGTGGTGGCTGGGCGCCGGAGGGGCGATCGCCAACTACGCGCTGCAAGCCGCCGCGCTGGCGCTGGGGTCGGTCGTGCTGGTGACGGCGTTACAGGTGACCGCGCTGCTGTTCGCGTTACCTGTCTACGCGCGTATGACCCGTCGCCGCGTGACTCGCTGGGAATGGACCTGGGCGGTGCTGCTAGCCGGTGCGCTGGCGGTACTCGTCGCTGTCGGCGATCCTGACGCCGGCGAAGCGCGCGGCTCGGTGCAATCCTGGATTGTGGTCGCCTTGATCATGGGTCCGGCGCTGGTCTTCTGCGTACTAGGCGCGCGCATTTGGTCAGGCTGGTTCGCTGCGATGTTGCTCGCAGTCGTCGCCGGCTCATCGCTAGCGCTATTCGCGGTGCTGACCAAAGCGGTGGTCGATGCTGCGGCGGCAGGCTTCTGGTCGCTGTTGCATACCCCTGAGTTCTATTTCTGGGTACCGGCCGCGCTGCTAGGGATGATCTTTCAGCAGTCGTCATTCCGCGCCGGCTCGCTCACCGCCTCGCTGCCGACGTCGGTTGTCGCCAAGCCAGTGGTCGGTTCAATACTGGGCATAGCCGTCCTCGGCGAGACGTTGCATACTGGCGGCCCACGCAAATTTGTGCTGCTCGCCGGGGTGATATTAGTGTTCATCGCCACCGTTGCACTGGCCCGGGACGAAGCAGCGACCATGTCGACGGGGGCTGCGGAACAAACTGGCGAAGAAGCCCTTAGGCGCCGGCGTCGGGGTCGAACGGCTGCGGCGAAGCCATCGCCGAGAATGCTTCGTCTTTCCGGACGGCAGCGCCGCACAAGCGGCATTTCCGATCGACTATCTCCTTCACCGGATGGTCCACGTGAAGGGGATGCGACAACTGCACCGCAACTTAGCTGAGAAATCGCGCTTGGTGAGTTTCTCAGCGGCTTCTCAGCGGTCCGCTCATACGCTGGCGCTGCCATGATCACGACAATTCGCCTCGCCTTTCGGGCAAGCAGATTGTGAACTCGTAGGCGTTGGCGGGTGCTCGTGACACTTGCCATCGGGTGGGAGTTCAACAGGCCTCAACGTCGAGTCGTATCGGGAGGTCGTCGATGAGGATCGCATCCGTCGTCGCGCGCCAGCTGCTGGACTGCAAGGCTCGGCCGTTGGTAGAGGTTGAAATCACCACTGATACAGGCCATGTCGGCCGCGGCGCGTCGCCAACCGGCAGTTCGGTCGGTGCTCACGAGGCGTTCGTATTGCGTGACGGAGACCGGGCCGAATACAACGGGCTGAGCGTGCACCGCGCCGTCTCCGCGGTGACCGACGAAATCGCTCCCGTCCTTATCGGCGCCGAACTCGATGACCCGCGATCTCTGGACCGGGTCATGATCGAACTCGACGGCACGCCGGATAAGCACCGGCTTGGCGGAAACGCGATCTACTCCACCTCGATCGCACTGCTGCGCGCGGCGTCCGCCGCCGTGGGCATGCCCACGTACGCCTACATCGGCGCACTGCTGGGAATCAAACCGCCGACCACCGTGCCGGCGCCCAGCTTCAACATGATCAACGGTGGCCGCTACGGGGATGTGTTCCAGACGTTCAACGAGTTCCTCGTTGTGCCCTATCGCGCCGACTCGATCGAGTCGGCGGTCGAGAAGGGTGTGAGTTTGTTCGGTGTGCTGGGCGAGGTGCTTGCCAGGCGGCTTGGCCGCGCACCGCTGGTGGCGTCGTCGTACGGGTATGTCGCTCCGTCCAGCGACCCGCGGGTTGTCATGGAGGTGCTGGCCGAGGCGGTCGAGCGCGCCGACTGTGCCGACGTCATGGCATTTGCGCTGGACTGTGCGTCCAGCGAAGTGTACGAGAAGAGCACGCAGACATACGCATTGAATGGCGAGCGGGTGACCTCGGAGGCTCTGATCGACTACGTCTGGGCGCTGTCAGAGGACTTCCCCATGGTGTTCGTCGAGGACCTGCTCGACGGGGACGACTGGGATGGGTTCACCAAAGCGGTTCAGGACATTGACCGTTCGATCATCCTCGGCGACGATTTGATCGTCACCAACCGCGACCGCCTGGAACGGGCCGTTAAGACCTCGGCCGTTGACGGTTTCATCCTGAAGCCTAATCAGGTGGGGACGATCGCCGAGGCACTGGACTGCTTCGAATACGCCTCGCGGAACGCCATTTTGGCGATCCCGTCGGGTCGGTCGGGTGGAGTCATCGACGATGTCGTGATGGATCTGGCGGTGGGACTGGGGGCACCGTTCCAGAAAAACGGCGCGCCGCGGTCGGGTGAGCGGATCGAGAAGCTCAACTTTCTGCTGCGCGTGGCCGAAGGCATCCCCAACTGCGCGCTAGCGGACGTGCCTGCCTTGGTGCGGTTCTGAACCGGCGCGCGCCCGCTAGCCACCCAACACCAGCCCTGCCGTTAAGGCGGCCGCGCACACCGCTGACGCGATCGAAAGTACCACCCAGTCAGCCCGTTTCGGCCGCGACGGGGCCGCCGAGATCTGACCGGTGCCGCCGCGGGCGGCGATCGCATCGCCCATCTCGTCCGCGCGCCGGAGTGTCACGGTGATGACCGCGACGATCAGGTCGATCACGTCTGCCGCCAGTTGCCTGACACGGGCCCTGCGGGTGGGTGGTGTCTCTTTGGGTCGCAACCGGCGAGCGGCGTAGAGCACCCGGAATTCGTCGATCAGCATCGGGAAGGTGCGCAGTGCGAGCGCCAATGCGACCGACCATTCATCGATCGGGATGCGCAGTGGTCGCAGCCGGCGACCCAGAGTGGCGACCGCAGGCGCGATTTCGGCGACATTGGTCGTCCACGACACCAGCGCGCCCATCCCGAGCAACACGATCGATAGCGCGGCGAATCGCAGGAATTCAAGCAGGCCCCCAAGACCGAGCGACACCGGGCCCACCTGGATCTGCGGACTGCCGCCGGCCATTGTCGCAGTGATAGCGACGATTGCCAGCAGGATCCACAACCAGCGCGGCGGCGACGGCAGCACGCCTCGGGGAATATGTGCAAGCCACGCTCCCGCCAGCGCCAGCGCGGCCACGAGTCCGATCGTCACCCATCCTGGGTAGAGCGTCAGCAATACCGAAATGCCAAAAACGACAAGCAGTTTAGTGCCAGCCCACAGTTTGTGGATGGCGGAGCGCCCGGGCACCGGGCGCAGTAGCACAACAGGGCGAGGTGGCCGGCGGACCGGCTGCCGCGCCGGCGAGGTCGTCGTCAACTCATTGACGCGGGCCGCGGCCGACGCCGGTTCCAGCACACCCTCGCGCAGGCGCAGGGTGCGCGGGCACAGCTCCTCCAAACCGGCGAAGTCATGCGAAATGACCACGATGGTCAGACCGGTGTCACGGCGCCGGTCCGCCAGCAGCCGCACCAGACCGCGCTGGCTGGCTGCGTCCAGCCCCGCCAGCGGCTCGTCGAGGATCAATACGCGCGGCGACCGCGCCAGCAATCCGGCCAGGACCACGCGACGCATCTGGCCGCCGCTGAGCTGATCGATGGGCCGCTTCGCCAGCGCCGCATCCAGGCCGACGACGGCCAGCGCCGCGGTCACCCGGGCGTGATCGTCGGGCGAAAAGCCGCCCGCCGAAGCCACTTCCAGGTCGACACGGCTACGCATCAATTGCAGCCGGGCAGCCTGGAACTGCAGCGCCACCGCGCCGACCTGCTCAGAGGCTAAGCGTTCGTCAAGCAGGCAGGTGCCGGTGGTCGGTACTGTCAAGCCGGCCATGATCCACGCCAGCGTCGACTTACCGGAGCCGTTGCCGCCGTGGATCAGAAGCCCGTCGCCCTCATGCACCACAAAGCTGACATCGCGCAACGCAGTCTGCGCCCAAGGAGTGCCACTGCCGTATTCGTGGCCGACGCCTGCGAGTTCGAGTACCGGCACGCGAGATTGGGGGCCCATCTCGACCGTCGGCGCGGGCGCGGGCGCGGACTCGACCATGGCGGTGTTATCCAGCGAATCGCTGAGATTGATTGTGCGATCGGCGTAATCAGCCTCGTTGTTGTAGTGGGTGATGTGCACCAAGGCGGTTTGGTGACGGTCGGTCAGACCGGACAGCACGGCGAGCAGTGCGTCCCGGCCCTGCTGGTCGACCATGCTGGTGACCTCGTCGGCGATGAGCAGCGCCGGCTCCCGCGCCAGCGCCGCGGCCACGGCCAGCCGCTGCAGTTCTCCGCCGGACAGGCCGCCGGTGTCGCGTTCGGCAAGGCCGACAAGCCCGACTTCACTGAGTAGCTGGTCGACATCAGTGGTCTTGTCGGGTGGCAGTCCCCACACCACGTCGTCGGCGACCCGCGTGCCCAGCACCTGGCTTTCCGGGTGCTGCATGACGACGGCGGTGCCACCGAGTTGGCCGAGGCCCACCGCACCAAGGCGTTCGACAGTTCCCGATGTCGGTTCGCGGCCGGCCAGGATCAGCATCAATGTGGTTTTCCCCGAACCGTTTGCACCGGTGACCGCGACGTGTTCGGCTGGCCGCAGGTCCAGGCTGACCGCGCGCAATGCGTCATGGTCGGTGTGCGGGTAGCGCAGGCGCACCTCGTCCAACCGCACGGGGACCGGCTGGATCGGCTCCGTGCTGGCCGTCGCGTCGAGTTTGTGCACATCGGGAATGCCGCCCAGCCGCTGTAGCACCCGCGAGAGCGCCCACCAACCGATCAGCGAAGCGCCCATGATCGCCAAGACGGCGTATCCGAGGACGAACCACTGCCAGTAATCCAGTGCTTCGGCGAGGAATCGCTTCAGCTCCTGCGCGACCGCCTGCAGGTGCGGCACCCGCGCCATGACTGCCGCGACTCCGTTAACGGCGGCGGTGATGGCGTGAAATACCAGCTGCCGAAGCCGCGTCAGGACGGTCAATGCGATGACCACCGCGGCGCCGGCGACAACACCGGCACCAAGGGACGCCGCGATCACGGTCGGCGTGCCACGGCGGCGGCGTTTCACGATTCCAGCCAGCCCGCCGACATAGGCGCAGAGCGCGACCGCCCCGAAGCCGCTCAAGCCGACTACCAGGAAGCCGATCACACCAGCTGCGACCGTCGCGGTGATCACAACGCGGATCCGGTAGCGATAGGCAAGCAGCCCTATCGGCACGGCGCCCAGCAGTCCCAACCCCCCCGCGTGCGGAAGGACGACCGCAATGATCGCGATCGCCGCGCACAGGGCGCCCATCACCGATGCCTGCGCCAGTTCGGTAGGTCGTAGCGATCGAGCTTGACCAACTCCACTCATCGTTGGCATGTGACATTCGCCAGCATCATCCCAATGACGCGCCCCCAAACTACTTGGCCGCGTACCCCGATTGAGCCCACTACCCGTGCGCCCGGTGGGCGAAGCAACCGTCTTGAACATGGGACCGCCAGCGTATAAACGGGTCGCTGAGAAGCCGCTGAGAACGGCGACTACGGCCAAGGTGTGTGCGCCGAATCACCAAAACCTCAGTCTTCGCGTTGCGGGATCGCTGTCGGGCGGTTTAGCTCTCGGTTATCGTCCGCCTCTTGCGATGAGCTGGGTGGTGATCACGTTTCCGCCGATTCGCCGATGCTGGTGTCACAGATCTGTCTGTTCGGTTTTTGCCCGTCGGCACAAGCCGCGACGAATTCATTGCCCCGAAGCTTCGAACCGAGGAGGCGGTCGCCGCGCTGGCCGCGGAGGTCCGGTGAACAAGAATCGAGGGGTTACGTAGAGCTGTTTCTTCAGCGTTTTCTAAGTGCCGTTGTTGTAAGCACGGAGTCGGCACGACAAGCAGCCAGCGTGAAAGAATGTCGGTGGACCTACTCGCGATCAGCGTGGATCTCGTCGCAATGCCAACGATTCGACGTCCTTCGGTCGAAACGTCAGCCACCCACTCCCACCAATTTCAAACGAGACCGGAAGATTCCACCTGATGAATGACGTTTCGAAACAGGCGTTGACCAAGGTGCCAGCGGTCACTTTGGGCTTCTGGGTCATCAAGATTTTGGCGACAACCTTGGGCGAAACGGGCGGCGACACCGTCACAATGACGCTGAATTGGGGCTACGCGGCCGGTGTCGCACTTTTCGGCGTCGCTCTGATGGCGCTGATCGCCGCGCAAATCTTCGCCAAACGTTTCCATGCCACCCTGTACTGGGCGACGATTGTGGCCTCAACGACCTTCGGCACAACGTTGGCTGATTTTGCCGACCGATCGCTGGGAATCGGCTACACGGGCGGATCGCTTCTGCTATTAGGTTGTCTGTTGGCTACGCTCGGGCTTTGGGGTTGGTCGCAGGGAACAGTATCTGTAAGCACCGTTTCAACGCCGAAAGTAGAAGCGTTCTACTGGGCAACCATCACGTTTTCCCAGACACTGGGCACTGCGCTTGGCGATTGGCTCGCCGACACGGGCGGAATTGGTTATGAGCGCGGCGCACTTATATTCATCGCTGCGCTCGCCGTGGTCGTAGTCCTGTACTACTGGACCAGGGTGTCGCGTGTCTACCTGTTTTGGCTCGCTTTCATTCTGACGCGACCTCTGGGCGCGACCGTGGGGGACTTCGTTGATAAGCCCGTCGCCGACGGCGGCCTAGCTCTGAGCCGCCCTGCGGCCTCGGCGGTCATCGCGGCCGTCATTGTCGCATTGCTCATTGTCCTGCCGCAACGCCCAGGACAGCACCCCCGCCAGGTGAAGAATCCCACAGCGGCAGAAGCACAATCTTCTCGCGCCAACAAGAGGCAGCGGCCCCAGGAGGGCGGCAAACCGAACCCCTAGCTTGATCGTTTCGGCCACCGCGACACTGGGGAAGTTAGCCGACTCGCTTGTGACGGAAGGCAATCCGGTGTCAAGCCGGTAGAACAATGGGACATATCTCGATTCAATTTTCAACGCGTACACCAATCGACCGTTTGGTCCGCTTGCATTCGACGAACGGCTGACAAGGGTCAGCCCGCGCTCATACCTGAACGTTTCGGCGACCCGCGTCGTATCTGTGTTGGGGGAAACGGTTGGCGCCGCCAACGGCCTGGTGCCAAGTTACGACGGATACAATTAAGGAGCGACGTGCTGCAACGAACCGCCCGACTGGCCATAGCCGCACCGCGGCGGATCGTCGCGATAGCGATCCTGGTGATGGTCGGAGCCGCCATTTTCGGCATCCCGGTCGCCAAAAGCCTGTCGGCAGGTGGTTTCCAGGACCCAGGCTCGGAATCGGCCAAGGCGACACAGCTGCTGAGCGATAAGTTCGGCCAGGGCGACATGCAGCTGCTTATCACCGTCAGCGCGCCGGCAGGTGCCACCAGCGCGCCGGCCCGCGCAGTGGCCACCGACATCGTCGATCACCTGGCCCAATCTCCCCATGTCGCCAGTGTGACGTCGGCGTGGACCGCGCCGCCCGCGGCCGCGACCTCG